>NZ_JAEIMH010000027.1:47422-99592 GCF_016464295.1 Streptomyces sp. N35
GGCCGGCCCCCCCCCGGCCCGCCCCGCCCGGGCCCCGCCGGGGGGCCGGGCCGGGGCGCGGGGCCCCGGGGGAGCTCGCCGACGAGGGCTGGGAGGCGCCGCAGCTCACCGCTCTTGAGGAGCGCGGAGTCGCTGCGGGTGAGGAGATCGTGCGGCAGCTCCTCGACGCCGACCGCGACCGGGCCTGAGGATCCGCAGGGCCACGAAGAGCAGTACGGCGACGGCAGCCGCGATCAGGACCACCTTCGAGTACACGGACACATAGCCCGAGACCTGCTCCCAGTTCTCTCCCAGGAGATAGCCGGACAGGACGAAGACGGTGTTCCAGATCGCGCTGCCGAGCGTCGTGAGACCGAGGAAGACGGGCAGCCGCATCCGTTCGATGCCGGCCGGTACGGAGATCAGGCTGCGGAAGATCGGCACCATCCGGCCGAAGAAGATCGCCTTGGTCCCGTGCCGCTGGAACCAGGCCTCGGTCCGCTCGATGTCCGACAGCTTCACGAACGGCACCTTCGCCGCGATGGCCACGGTGCGCTCACGGCCGAGCAGCGCCCCCACCCCGTACAGGGCGAGCGCCCCCACGACGGAGCCGATCGTCGTCCACACCAGGGCGGCGATCAGATTCATGCTGCCCGTGCTCGACGCGAAGCCCGCGAGCGGCAGGATCACCTCGCTGGGCAGCGGCGGAAAGAGGTTCTCGAGCGCGATGGCGAGGCCCGCGCCGGGGGCCCCGAGGGCGTCCATGAGCGTGTTGACCCACTGCGTTGCGGTGTCTTCGATCATTTCTCCACCGTAGAAACCGCTGCCTGAAGCCACACTGAAGCCGACCGCAAGGATCAGGTGCGGTGCACCACAGTCAGGAATTGCGGTTTTCCGCAGTGCGCAGGCCCGCTCCCCGCGCCTAGCCTGGGTGATCATGAAATCCCTGGTACGCCGCGGGCTCCGGCTCACCGCGGGACTCGCGCTCGGCGCCTGCTCGGCCCTCGTCGAGCTGCTCTTCGCGTTGCTCTCGGGGCTCGCGCTGCTGCTCGTCCAGGCCTGGCCGCGGGCGCGCGGCGCGGTGCTGCGGCCGGTGCACCGGCTCGCGCGGCGGCTCGCCGAATGGGAGCGCAGGCGTCTGGCCGCGTATCTGGGCGCCGAGTCCTCCTCCTCGTACACCCCCGAGCGGGCGCTGCGCTACGTCGCCGCCCGGGGGCCCCTCGGACTGCTCGGCGCCGTATGCCTGTTGTGCGTCCTCATCGGTGCGGCGTACGGCGCGTATCTGTTCCTCGGGTGGTTCGTGAGCGACGTGAACAGTCCGAGCACCGTCCTGTTCAGCGGTGTCGCCGGGCTGTTCCTGCTCTTCCTTGCCCTGCAAGGGGCACTGGCCGTGGGCGACTTGGAGAAGAGGCTCGCGCGCCACCACCTCGGGCCCAGCGAACAGGAAGAGCTGCAGCGCAGGATCGAGGAACTGGCCGTCAGCCGGGCCGGTGTCGTCGACGCCGTCCATGACGAACGGCGCCGTATCGAACGGGACTTGCACGACGGAGTCCAGCAGCGCCTCGTCGCCCTCGGCATGCTGCTCGGCCGGGCGCTGCGCGGCCAGGACCCGCAGCGCCGCGAGGAACTCCTGCGCCAGGCCCATGAGGAGAGCCGCCTCGCGCTCGGGGATCTACGGGAAGTCGCCTGGCGCGTTTATCCGGTCGCCCTCGACGAAGAGGGGCTCGGTGCCGCCCTGGAGACGGTGGTCGAGCGCACCTCGATCCCGGTACGTCTGGAGTACGAGCCGCAAGTCGAGCCCGACCGCCCCGTCGCGACCGTCGCGTACTTCGTGGTCTCCGAAGCCGTCACCAACGCGGTCAAGCACTCGCGGGCGACCTCGATCTCCGTACGCCTTCGCCTGAAGGAAACCCCCGGGCAGCTGGTCGTCACCGTCGGGGACGGCGGCATCGGCGGGGCCGCCCCCGCGGGCGGGGGGCTCGGGGGGCTGGGCCGCCGGGCCGCCCCGCCCCGCGGCGCACCTGTCGCGCACAGTCCGCCCGGCGGACCCACCCTGATCACCGCGGAGCTGCCGTGCGCGTAACGCTGGCCGAGGACTCGACCCTGCTGCGCGAGGGCCTGGTACGGCTGCTCGTCGACGAGGGCCATGAGGTGCTCGCCGCCGTCGGTGACGCCGAGCAACTGCTCGCGGCCGTCGAGCGGGAGCGGCCCGATGTCGTGGTCGCCGACGTACGGATGCCGCCGACGCACAGCGACGAGGGTCTGCGGGCGGCCATGGAGATCCGCAAGCGGTGGCCGGGTGTCGGCGTCCTCGTCCTGTCGCAGTACGTGGAGAAGCGGTACGCCACCGAGTTGCTGACCGGAGAGACGGAAGGCGTCGGGTATCTCCTGAAGGACCGGGTGGTCCAGGTCGACGAGTTCCTGGACGCGCTGGAGCGCGTGCACCAGGGCCGGGCCGCCTTCGACCCGGAGGTGGTGGCGCAGCTCCTCGGGCGTACGCGCCACGCGGATCTGCTGGAGCGGCTGACGGAGCGGGAACGGGCCGTCCTCGCGCAGATGGCGCAGGGGCATACGAACGCGGTGATCGCCGCGCGCCTTCACATCTCGCAGAGCGGGGTGGAGAAGCACATCAACGCGATCTTCGACAAGCTGGAGCTGTCGGGGACGCCCGGGGTCTCGCGTCGAGTGCTGGCCGTATTGCGGTACTTGGGGGAGTAAGCGGCGCTGGGGGAGCTTGGCGGCGCTTGGGGTACTCGGCGGTGCTTGGGGGCGCTTGGCGGTGCCTGGGGGAGCAATCCGTTTGCGAAGCCGGTCGAGCGGGCGGAGTCTTCGAGGGAGCCGGCCAGAGGGCCGGCCGGACACCTAGGGGATGCATGACCAGCGGCAGGCGCACAGAACTGACCGACGAGCTCTACGCGTACATGGTGGAGCACAACCCACCGCCCAACGCGGTGCAGCGCGAGCTGATCGAAGTGACGCGCAGTAAGTTCCCGCAGGCCGCGGGGATGCAAGTGGCGCGGGACCAGGGGCCGTTGCTGGCCCTTCTCGTACGGCTCACCGGGGCGCGGCACATCGTCGAGGTGGGCACGTTCACCGGGATGTCCTCGCTCGCGATGGCGCAGGCGCTGCCCGCCGACGGGACGCTGCTCGCCTGCGACGTCTCCGAGGAGTGGACCGCGTACGCGCGTCAGGCCTGGGCGGACGCGGGTGTGGCCGACCGGATCGAGCTGCGGATCGCACCCGCCCTCGAGACGCTCGCCGCTCTGCCGCAGGAGCCCCATATCGACCTGGTGTTCCTGGACGCGGACAAGGACAACTACACCGCGTACTGGGAGGAGTTGGTGCCGCGTGTGCGCCAGGGCGGGCTGCTCGTGGTGGACAACGTGTTCATGAACGGCGGGGTGATCGACCCGGACGCCACGGGTGCCCCGGCGGCGATCCGGGAGTTCAACGAGCGGGTGCGGGGCGACAAGCGGGTGGAGAGCGTGATGATTCCGGTGGCGGACGGGGTGACGCTGGCGCGGAAGGTGTGAGGTCTTTCGGTCGTACGGGGTGAGGGGAGGGCTGTGGGGGCGGCGGCTCGTCGGGCGGCCGGGGTCTCGTCGGGTGGTCGGCTTCCCGTCGGGTTGCAGGTGTCCTGCCGGGTGGCCGGTGCCCCGTCGGGCGGCCGGTGCGTCGGGCGGCACGGCGCGTCGGGCGGTTGGCTTCCCGTCGGGTGGCAGGTGACGCGTCGGGTGGGCTTTGGGCGGGCGGGGGGGCGGGCGGCCCGGGGGGGCGGGCCCCCCCCCCCCCACGCCCCCGCCCCCACCCCCACCCCCCGCCCCGCTACGAATTCCGCTGCCGGACCTGCGGCGACACCTTCGAGGTCAGCCGCCCCATGTCCGAGTCGTCCGCCCCTGCCAGCTGCCCGGCCGGGCACGAGGACACGGCCAAGCTGCTCTCCACGGTCGCCGTGGGCGGCACGTCCTCAGCTCCCGCTCCCGCCGGTGGTGGCGGAGGCGGTTGCTGCGGCGGAGGCTGCTGCGGCTGACCCCGGGCCCGCGCCCGTCACGGCGCCCGGTCCCGGGGCCCGAGTCCGTCACCGCACGACCGTCCGCGGACCCGAGCCCATCACCGCACGACTGTCCGCGGGCCCGAGTCCGTCACCGCACGACTGTCCGCGGGTCCGAGTCCGTCACCGCACGACTGTCCGCGGGTCCGAGTCCGTCACCGCACGACTGTGCGGGCCCGAGCCCATCACCGCACCACGGTCCCCGCCCCCGCGCCCAGCAAAGGGAGTTCGGCCCGCGTGGGCGCCCCCTCCCAGTCCCCGTGGGACGCCACCGCGAAGGCCCCGGTGGTCACCGCCCGGTCCAGGCGGCCCGCCGCGTCCTCGCCGTCGAGCAGCGCGGAAAGGTAACCGGCGACGAAGGCGTCGCCCGCGCCCACCGGGTCGACGGCCCGTACGGTGCGGGCCGGGGCGCGCAGCTCGCCCGCGCCGGTGTGGACCGCGGCGCCCTGCGCGCCGTACTTCACGACGACCTCGCCGATCCCCAGGCCGAGCAGCAGCTTGGCCTGGCCCGCGACGTCACCCGGGGCGTCGGACGGCAGACACAGCGCGAGCTCGTCGTCGGAGGCGATGAGCACATCCACGTACGGCATCCACTCGCTCAACACATCGCGGGCGTCCTCGGAACTCCACAGCCGGGAGCGGAAGTTGACGTCGAGGCAGACCAGCGTCGAATGCTCGCGCGCGAGCCGCAGCGCGCGCCGTGCGGCGCACCGGGCCGAGGGTCCGAGCGCCGGGGTGATCCCGGTCAGGTGCAGGATCCGGGGCGGGGCCGCGGTGAACGCCGCTTCGACGGAGCACGATGTCAGCCGTGAACCGGCCGAGCCGGCGCGGTAGTAGTGCACCCGCGTCACCTCGGGCAGCCGCGGCTCGAACAGGATCAGACCGGTGGGCGCCTCGGCGTCCCGGCTCGCCCCCGTCACATCGATGCCCTCGGCGCGCAGGGTGCGCAGCACGAGTTCACCGGCCTCGTCCTCGCCCACGGCGCCCGCCCACCGCACGCGGTGGCCGAGCCGCCCAAGCCCGATGGCCACGTTCGACTCGGCGCCCGCCACGGACACCCGCATCGAACCGCCCAGCTTCAGCGGACCGCTGCCGCGCAGCGCGACCATCGTCTCGCCGAAGGTGAACACATCCGGGCTCCGGGCACCTTCGCTCATCACGCGCACACCGCCTTGAACTCCGCCGCGCGACGGCGCAGTTCACCGAGGTCGCCGCCGTCGGCCGCGTCACCGATCAGCGGGGAGCCCACTCCGACCGCCACGGCACCGAGCTTCAGATACGCCTCGGTCTCGGCCACACCGACCCCGCCGACGGGTACGAACGGAAGGTCGGGGAACGGTCCGCGCAGCGCCTTGAGATAGTCCGGTCCACCCAGCGCGGAAGCCGGGAAGATCTTGAGCGCCGCAGCGTCCGTGGCGGCGGCCTCGCATATCTCGCTCGGCGTCAGTACCCCGGCGAGCACCGGCAGCCCCTGCGCCAGGGAAGCGGTGCAGCCCGGGCCGAGCCCCGGCGTGACGATGAGGTTCGCGCCGGCCTGGGACGCGCGCTGGGCATCCTCCTCGGTGACCACGGTGCCGGCGCCCAGCCAGGCCTCGTCGCCGAGTTCGGCCCGGGCGCGCTCGATGACCTTGAGGGCGTCGGTCCCGCTGAGCGACACCTCCACCAGCGCGACCCCCGCCTCGACCAGGGTGATCACGCTGCGGAAGGAGGCCTCCGGGTCCCGGCCGCGAATGATCGCGACAAGCCGTTCCTCACGCAGTGCGGTACTGAAATCCATGCTCTTTCTTTTCTCTTCGTGGACATCCGCGGCGGTCGGGTCGTGGACATCCGTGGCGGTCGGGGCGCCGGTCACCATTCGGCGAACGAGGCGTCGTCATGGCGCCAGACCGGATTGCGCCAGGCATGCCCCGACTTGTCGGCGGCGCGTACGGCCGCTTCGTCGATGTCCACACCGAGGCCGGGGCGTTCGGTGCGGACCAGGGAGCCGGCGTGAAAACGGAAGGGTTCCGGGTCGGCGACGTAGTCGAGGAGTTCGGCGCCCTGGTTGTAGTGGATGCCGATCGACTGTTCCTGGATCAGGAAGTTCGGGGTGGTGAAGGCCACTTGGAGGCTGGCGGCCAGCGCGACCGGGCCGAGCGGGCAGTGCGGCGCGATCTGTGCGCCGTACACCTCCGCGAGCGCGGCGATACGGCGGAGCTCGGAGATGCCGCCGGCGTGCGAGATGTCCGGCTGAAGAATGGCGACACCCGATTCCAGCGGAGCCAGGAACTCACGGCGGGTGTACAGGCGTTCACCCAGTGCGATCGGAATGCTGGAGGCATTCACCAGGTCCGCCACGACGTTCATGTGGTCGCAGAGCACCGGCTCCTCGACGAACATCGGGGCGTAGTCGGCGAGCAGCGGAAGGAGTCGCCGTGCGTTGGCGGGGGACACACGTCCATGGAAGTCGAGCCCGAAGTCCCGTTCCTCACCCAGAACTTCACGGGCGGTCTCGGCGCGCCGCAGACAGTCCCGTATCTCGGCGCGGGTGGCGAGGGGCGTCATGCGCCCGGTGCCGTTCATCTTGACGGCCGTGAAGCCTGCCTCGACCTGGGCGGTCACCGCCTCGCGTATCTCGGTCGGCTCGTCCCCGCCGACCCAGGCGTACGCGCGGATCTTCGACCGTACGGGACCGCCGAGCAGCTGGTGCACCGGCTGGCCGTAGGCCTTGCCCTTGATGTCCCACAGGGCCTGGTCGAGGCCGGCCACCGCGCTGGAGAGCACCGGACCGCCGCGGTAGAAGCCGCCTTTGGTCATGACCTGCCAGTGATCCTCGATCCGCATCGGATCCTGGCCGATCAGATACTCGGCGAGCACATCGACCGCGGCGCGCACCGGTTCGGCACGTCCCTCGACGACGGGCTCACCCCATCCGACCAGACCGTCGTCGGTCTCCACACGGCAGAACATCCAGCGTGGCGGGGCGAGGAAAGTCTCGATCCGGCTGATCCTCATGGCGGCGTTCCTTCCTGTCGTATCCGGGTGCGCTTGCGATGGAGCGGTGCGTCCATGGCGTGGGCGTGCGGTGGTGGCAGGAGCGGCGGGCCGCGGGGCCCGTGTGCGGTGCGGCCGGTGGCTGCGCGGAGGCGGCTTGCGGGCCCGACTCCCTTGCTGTGCACACCAGTCGACCGACCGGCTCAGGTCAAGGGTGGTCGCGCATGGACAGGTCCAGGAGGCGGAGCATCGCCTCGTGCGCGCCGTCCGGGTCCCCGTCCCGGATGCGTTCCACCACGGCGGCGTGGCTCGGGGACGGGTCGTCGTGCGGGCGGGAGTGCACGGTGCGGTCGCGTTCGATCAGGGCCGGGATGATCACGCGGTGCAGCTGGGAGAAGAAACGGTTTCCGGAGGCGCGGAGCAGCGCCAGATGAAAGGAGGCGTCGGCGCGTACGACGAGCACGGGATCGTTGTCGTACGCGGCCATCGCGGCCAGGGCGGCATCGAGCGCCGCCAGGTCCTCGTCGGTGCGGCGCACGGCGGCGAGGGCGGCGGAGGCGGGCTCGACCGCGCGGCGCAGTTCGAAGAGGTCGGCGAAGAAGTCATGGGGTGCGCCGGAGGCGAGCTTCCAGCGCAGTACGTCGGGATCGAGGAGGTTCCAGTCGTCGCGGGGGCGCACGAAGGTGCCCCGCTTCTGCCGGGCGTCGAGCAGCCCTTTGGCGGTCAGCACCTTGATCGCCTCGCGCAGTACGGTCTGGCTCACGTCCAGGTCAGCCATGAGCTGGGGGAGGCCGAGCGTGTCCCCTTCCTCGTACGTCCCGTCGAAGATCCGCCGCGCGATCGCCTCGACGGCGGCCTTGTGGATGCCGCGGCCCGCGTAAGCGCCGGCCGCATCGGGGGAGGCACTGGTGGGCGTCGGGGGCGGGGGCGAGGAGGGCACGCCTCGTACCCTCGCACGACTCCTGCTTATTTATCAATTATTCGTCGGGCGCCTGTGAGCGGGCGCCTGTGAGCGGGCGCCTGTGAGCGGGCGCCTCAGGACGCGCGTCTCAGGAATGGCGTCTCCGGATGGGCGTCTCAGGAATGGGTCTCCGGATGGGCGTCTCCGGGTGGGCGCCTGAGCTCGGGGCCTGCAGCGGATCCGGGTCCGCACCCGTGAAGCGTCCGCGCCTGATCCCGCGCTGCTCTTGCGCCGCCTGCTCGGGGTGACGGGCCTTCCAGTACGGGTTGTCGTGCGGAAGCGTCGCGCTGACCCGCCCGTACATGCCGAAGACCATCAGCATCACGCCGACCGCGAAGCTGAACAGCACGTTCTGGATCTTGAACGCGAGGAAGTTCCAGTCCGTCTCGAGAAGGGCGAGATTGACGAACCCGCTGAGGATGAAGGCAACTCCCAGAACCATGTTGAGCGTTGAGGCGAAGTTGCCGCCGATCACCATGCCCACGAAGAGCAGCAGCCCCACGCAGATCGAGAGCACGCTCAGCGCGCCGTTGGTGTTCAGGCCGGCGACCCGGTCGCCCCCGGTGTCGAAGAAGCCGACCCGGTCGACCAGACCGAGGATGCCGAAGGCGAGCAGCACCAGACCGGTCAGACCCGCCCCGATCCGGTAGACCGTGCTGAGGCGGTGGTCGACGGGCAGATGCTCGTCGAGCCGGACGCGCCGCCGGGATCCGGGATCCTGGCGGGATCCGGGGTGCCGGCGGGATCCGGGTTGAACTGCGTGCGTGGCCATGTCCGCCTCCCTGGGGTCGCGGAGGCCGTGCAGGCGTACGCGGATGTCCCGCGTACCTGATTCCAGGATCCGCCTGCGAGGCGGCGCTGTCACATGGGGGCGTGCGCTCCGGGCCCACGTCACGCCGAGCCTGACCTGCTCAGTCCGCCCCGTCCTTGCCCCCTTGGGGGCTCAGCCCGCCCCGCCCCCGCGCTCCTCGCGGATCTGGGACACGACCCGGGCCACGGTCTGCCGCACCGCCTCCGTCTCCGTGAGGAAGTGCCAGTAGTCGGGGTGGCGCCCCTCCAGCGTCGCGATCGCACGGTCGAGCCGGCTCACGGAATCGTCCAGCGGCCGGGCGTGCCGGGGATCGGCGGTGTGCCGCCCGGCCATCGCGAGCCGCTGGGCGTCCCGGATGGCGAACCGGGTCCGCTGGATCTCCTGCTCCGGATCCTTGGCAACGGCGTTCAGCCTGGTCAGCCGGTCGCCGGCGGCGGAGACGGCCTCGTCGGTCGAGTTCAGCAGGGCGCGCACCGTGCCGAGCAGCGCCGTCGCGTCCGGCCAGCGCTGCTCGTCGCGCGCCTTGCGGGCCTCGGTCAGCTTGCTCTCGGCCTGCTTGACGTTCTCGGCGGCCTGCGCGGGCACCGACTGCAGGTCCTGCCAGCAGTTCGTGGTGAACCGGCGGCGCAGTTCGCTGAGGAT
This sequence comes from Streptomyces sp. N35, assembly GCF_016464295.1. Taxonomy (NCBI): domain Bacteria; kingdom Bacillati; phylum Actinomycetota; class Actinomycetes; order Kitasatosporales; family Streptomycetaceae; genus Streptomyces; species Streptomyces sp. N35. The sequence goes on from NZ_JAEIMH010000027.1 coordinate 56,840, forward strand.
CGGTTCGACCTGCGAGGCCCGCGTGGTCAGGGCCTGCGCACGGGTGCGCAGCGAGACGAGCCGGCGGTCGATCTCGGCCGCGCGCTCCGGCAGCCGCTCGGCCTCGGCCCGTACCGCCTCGCCGTCCCGTGCGACCCGCTCCGCGCGCTGCAGTGTCTCCGCGATCCCATGACGCCCGGCGCCCTGGTTGAGCTTGGTCAGCTCGGGGCCGAGCGCCGCGAGCCGCGCCGCGAGATCATCCGCCTTCAGGCCGGAGGCCCGTACGGCATCGAGGGCCGTGCTCGCGGCGAGCAGCGTCTGACGCGCGCGCTCCACGGTGGGGGCGAGCCGGGCCAGCTGGGTCTCCGCCTTGTCGAGCAGCGGGCCGAGGCCCTCCGCGAAGCGGTCGAGATCCCGCTTCGTCTTGGTCAGTTCGTCCTTGGCGGTGGTGAGTTCGGTGCGGGCGCGCGCCGCGACCGAGGCCTCCAGATCGTCGCGGTCGAGGTCATGCGCGTCGACGGCGGCGATGTACTGATGGCTGACCTCGTCGATCCGCCGCCCGAGCGCCGCGAAATCGTCGACGGCACGACGGGCGGCCGGAGAGGTGTCCACCGCGGTGATCGTCTCTATCGAGATCCGCAGATCGCGCTGCGCGCTGTCCAGGTCGTAGAAGGCGGCGGCCGCCGCGTCCTTGGCGGCCTGGGCGGCGGGGGGCGGGCCCCCGCCCCCCCCCCCGCGCCACCCCCGCCCGCCGCCCCCCCCGCGCGCCCCCCGCAGCACCGCCATGGCCAGCGGCACCGGCAGCAGCACCAGCGCGAGCACATCGCGGAAGGCGCCCACGGCCCTGCGTGGATGAGCAACTTCCGCGTAAGGCTGCGATGGTGTCGCCGTCACATCCCACTCCCGTGCTGTCATCCGCCCTGCCCGGAGCCATTCTCCCACCGGTTAAGGACGAACACACGGGTCGTTTAGTTCGCGCTTACGGCCCATGGCTGAGGAAAGATCCGCCGCGGCTCGTACGGAGTGATCGTCTTCCCGTACGGAGTGATCCTCATTCCGTACGGGATCATCCTCGCGATCCGGTACGGAAGGGGCGTCGTTGTCGGGTGTGGGGAGTGGACCGTTGCGCGGGGACTGGGCGGTCGTGCGGGGACTGGGCCGTCGTGCGGGGAGTGGACCGTTGTACGGGGACTGGGCCGTCGTACGGGGCCTCAGACCGTGTGTACGCGAATCCGCCCGTCCTGGCTGACGGCCGAGACGACATGCGGACTCGACGCGTCACGCGGGACGTCCACCTCGACGGAACCGTCCTGAGCCTCGGCCCGCACCTTGTACGCGGCCTTCGGCAGACCGATCTCCACCGAGCCGTCCTTGCTGTGTACGTCGATCCGGTCGGGCACCTCGGTGAGGGCGAGGCGCACCCGGCCGTCCCGGGCGTGCGCGCGGATGTCACGGGAGGAGACGCCGACGGCTTCGAGCGAGCCGTCCTCGCTGTCGAGATCGAGCGGACCTGCCGCGTCCTTCACCATGATGCGGCCGTCCTTGGACTTGATCTTCAGTGCGGTGTCGAACCCTGTGGCGTTCACCCGGCCGTCCTGGTTCTCGACGGTCACGGCGACCTTGCGGGGCACCTCGATGCGATGGCTCGCGTCGCACGCGGTGATGACGCCTTCGCACTTCACGCGCAGTTCGAGCCGCTTGCCGTCGACCATGCGCCAGGAGACGTCGGCGTCGCCGATCACGGCGTTCCCGTCGAACCAGCGCGTGACGCGCACATCGTCGACATCGGCGACCACGACGTCGAGCGCGGAATCGTCCGAGTCGATGGTCAACTCCCGCCCCTGGAGCGCGAAGTCCCGGGTCTCCGGATCCTTGTCCTTGCTCACATCGGAACAGCCGACGATCACGAGCGCGCCGGCCAGCGCCCCGGCCGTGACCAGCGTGCTGCGGGTGCGGTTACGAACGCTGCGGACGGTCATCTCGGCTCCTCCTGCGGGCGGAACGGCCCCCGGGCCGCGCTTGTCTCCGACCGTAGAAGCGCCCGCCGCCCAGGGGCATCCGGGCCACTCCCGGATCGGGGGTGGGGTTAACCCCCGACGCCCTCGATACGGGTTTGCGGGGCACCGCCCCGGGCAAGGTAGGCTGTCGATCGCTCCCGGGCGCGTAGCTCAGCGGTAGAGCGCCGCCCTTACAAGGCGGATGTCGGCGGTTCGAAACCGTCCGCGCCCACCGGGTTTGACCAGGTAAAAGGCCCCGTCCCTTGACCGGGACGGGTCCTTTTGTAGATCGTTTAGGAGGTTTTCAGGAGATCAACTCCCTGAAGGCCTCGACTCGCGTCTTCCAGCGCCACACGCTGCCCGCGCTCCCACCGAGCCTCAAGACGGTCCAGACGATGACTTCGCATCTCCGGCGTCACATGCTCGTAGAGGTCCCCTCAATGTCCTTGGGGACCCACCCCATCGTCAAGAACCTCAGCGCCCGGTCGACGTTGTCGTCCTTCATCCACGTGTCGTGCGTATGTCGCGCCCCACGCATCGTGAACCCAGGCAGAAGCGGCTCCCACGCATCGCGCAGCTTGTGCCCCTTCGCGCCTGGATAGGCCTCGCGCCCGTCGGCTGCCGGACGCAGGCTCAGTCGGCCGAAGTTCCCGCGCTTCCAGAACGGCCCCTCGGGCGTCGTGAACAGATGCTCGTGCGGCCAAGTCTCGATGTGCTCGCCGAGCAGCCGGACCAGGAACTCCGGGACGTCGACCTCACGAGCCGAAAACTTGTTCTTCGGTGGGCCCAGATACACGCGGAGTTGGGTCTTTGGGGTCTTGCGCCGGTTGGCCTTCCAGCCCTTCGCGCGACACTCGGCGAGCCGCGCGTCCTCCGCCGCGTTCCATTCGGCCAGGCCCAGATCTCTTCGTCGTCCTCGTGGTGATCCGCACCCACCAGGATCCGGCGCCCATACAGCTGGTTCGCGGGGATGTAGCCCGCGTCCTCAGCGCCGGACAGGATCGTCGACAGCAGACTCCGCGCCTGCGCCACCGTGTCCGGATCGAAGCGACCTTGAGGCTTTGCCGTGCGCGTGGCCCACGGCTTGACCGCGAAGACGTTGTTGTCCTCCATCAGCGGCGTGTGCTCCCACTCGGGCAGCAGCAGACTCTCTAGAAGCTGACGGCGTTTGGCCTGGGTGCCCGCCCGCTTCTTGTTGGCCGTCTTCCAGATCTTGACCCACTCGCCGAACGGCACCGTGCAGCAGTCGATTCGAACGGCAGCGTCTCGTATCGGGAGGCGGGCACGCCACCGGACGACAATCCGTTCACGGACGGCGCTGACACTCCGACTGCCGAACCCCGCCGTGACCGGCGCGGACCTCACTACCGAATCCGACGCAACGGATGCAGACGAGCCGGGCGGCGCAATTCCTGGGGAGGCCCTGGTCCAGGAGGTTGACATCGCGGCTGTCCCAAGCGCTTGTAGCGACGGCGCGCACAACATGATGGATCAAGAGGGGTACGGCACCTACAACTGGTACCTCGGTGACGGCGGAATGCCCAGAGCCATCTCGCGGTCTGACGCGTATTACGCGTTCCACGATGCAATCACCAACATCACGCAGAGCAGCAACAACTGCGGCCTCACGGACCATGTCAGCGCTAGCGCGTCCTACAAGGGCTACACCAGCTATGACGCCATGTATGGCGGATCTTCCCCTTTCAAGTGCTCGATCAGCGGGAGGACCCTCGGTAAGGGAGACGTTCTCGGACTCTGCAGTCGGTACTAAGGGGCGAGATGACTGCACGTGGACGCATCTTGGGCTCGATCCTCGCAGTGCCTTTGGCGGTTGTTACAGCTGCCTGCTCGTCTGACAGCGGGGGCAGCGCTTCGGCTGTCTGCGCCGAGCAGTACCAGTTCGATGAGCGCACGTATGTGGATGTCGAAGACCTGGACATCACTGTGGGTCAGGAACTCGGCGTCGCCGTCTCTCCTCCGTGCGATGACACGGGAGGCAATAGCAACGACGAGAAGATGGGCGAGGACCCGACTGCGTACCGGGTGAAGGGCGTCTCCCCGAAGGTCGCCATCGCGGTTGGGGATTCACCCGAGCAAGCCAAGATCTTCGTTTCCTACGAAGGTGAGGAGCTGCCCCCCGAGGTGGAGGAACTCAAGGCCAAGTCGTAAGGCGAACGCCGATTCAGTGTGATCGCAATTCCGCCTCGAGCGGGCCTCGCGCGATCACAGGCCCGGTTCGCCGGCTTGTCCACATCTCACGCCAGTGCCACGCCATACGATGAGCATGCCGTTTGACGTTCAACTGGCTGACGTCCAGGCGGAGTTACTCAGCCCGCTTGGGCACGCGTAAGCCCCGAACCTCTCCGGGTTCGGGGCTTCGTCGTATCCCGCCGTAAGGAGCGCGGCCTAGTTGTTGATCGCGTTGTTCTCCTTGCCCTCCGCCTTGCTGTTCGCGTTGTTGTTGCTGAAGTCGGTCAGCTTGCTGCCGGTCAGCACGCCCAGGATGTTCGCGCCGCTGAGCACGGTCGCATTGTTGAGGCTGCCGTCAACAATGCCAGCGTGCGCGCTCGGCGCAGCCAGCCCGGACACCATGAGGGCAACACCGGCGGCAGCAGCGAACTTGAGTCGTTGATTCACGCCCGACCAACCCCCGACCAGGCCCGCAGTCACGAACTTGCGACCACACGAGTGACCGCGCACCGGGGTGCAGTTCTACGGCGTCCAGCGCTCGGCGTCGTAGCCGGGCCGGTCCGCGTAGGGCAGGGCGAGCAGGTGGAGCGCTCGGTCGCCGAACCACTCGGGCCCAAGGCTCTCCGCCGCGTGAACCAGATCGGCGAGCAGCTGCCGCTTGGCGTCGATCTCGCGCAGCACCCGCGCCGGATCATGCCGGGCGATGTGCTCGGCGTTCTGCATCGAAGTCACGGTGACGATCTCCTCGTTGGCGTCCGAGAGAACCGAGTCACCCATCGCTCGCCACCTGCCGGCCCCGGTGATGCAGTCCTGAGTGAACTCCTTGTCCTCGTCGAGCTGGGCGCCGAGCCACTGCACGATGTCGTCGGTCATGGGGACATCCTCCCGCGGTCAGCTCTGGTGCTCGCAGCCTTCGACCGTGGGCGGGAACCGGACCCATCGTCGTGGATCGTCGCGACGGCCGCCTGGAGGAGCTCGGAGGCAGGCAGTTCGGGGACACGGTCGCGCAGTACCAGGCGCAGTACGACCGGGAATCCACTCGCTGAGCGAGGCCAAGGCAGCACGCTGGTGAGGGGGAGCGATGAGTCGGCCGGCGAGCAACTGGACGCTGATTCATCACGGTTGGGCTGTGTGCAAGGTGGCCGGCCTGGCGGCGATTGCGTTGAGGACGGCGTCCGCGAGCGCCTGCCCCCAGCTAGCGGCTAGTTCGACGAGCGGGGTGAGGCGCCCGCCGTCACAAAGCGGTGGCCGGAGTTGCGCGGAGTGAGCAAGGTGCTTGATCTCGCCGTGTCACTTGTGCCGTGCAGTGATGGTCTTCATGGTGGACTCCCCTCGGGTCAGGCGGCGAGCGGCAGGCGGGCGGCGAGCTGGTGGTAGCAGCGCGAGCCCTTCAGGCCGGCCGGGCAGGTGCAGGCGGTCGGGGTGCTGCGGTAGGTGTCGGTGCCGCCGGTGCCGCCGGTGCTGACGGCGATGAACACGCCAGAGCGGAGGGGGACGATCGCGCCATCCTCGATCAACTCGCGGGCGGAGGCGACCTGGTGGGTGGTGGCTGCGGCGTTCATCTGGTCCCCCTGGGTTATCGGCCCCTTGCTCGCGGTGTAGCTACATCGTATGGAAGTGTAGCTACACCGAAAGGGATTCAATCGAGAATCTGTAGCTACATGGAAAGGGTGCGGGGGCGACACAAGTAGCTACACCCGGCTACGGTTCAGGCATGTCACCGAACCGGCCGAAGACGCCGCCCCGGCAGATCCGCATCGGCGACACCTGGTACGACTTCGACGCCGGCGCCAAGGAGATGGGCACCGAGCGCGCAGCGGTGATCCGGCAGCTCATCGACTGGTACATCCGCGAGCCAGGCGCCAAGCTTCCCGAGCGGCCGGACCGGGAAGCCATCGAAGCTGCGCGAGCCAAGCGCCACAGCGAGGAGGAGGACGCATGAGCGAGCCCGTCGACCCCTACGAGCTGCGTGCTCGACAACTCCGCCTCCTGGCGAGCCTCCACCGGAAGAGGGCGGCCGAACTGGAGATGGCAGCAGAAGCAGGACTAGCGGCCCGATCCATGCGCAAGCTCACCGAGGCGCTCACCGAGGCGGAGGTACGTCAGATCGCGGAGCACCCGGACTTGGCTGAGCTGAACGTGCAACTCGACGGGTTCTACGAGGGCCCGGAGCAGTAGCCCACCGCATGACAGCGCCCCCGAAGGTCTCGGGGGCGGGGCCGCACCGTGTCTCAGCTCAGCACTTCTCGGCGTGCAGGTACTCCACCATCGCCGTCGTGTCCACCGACGGATCGGTCATCGACTCCTCCAGGAGGATCCCCACCGCTTCCGGGCCCGCGATGTCCATCAGCTCACACAACTCGGTCCGCGACGCGGCGTCCTGTGTCTCCCATGCCGCGTCATAGATCGCCTTGTGCGCGACGGTGAGTAAGCAGGTGATGGTGCGGCGCATGGTCCCCCCAATGTGGACGGGCGGGATCATGGCGAACCGGTGATGTCCGGCATGACGGTTTGGTCGTGTTTCCTGCTTCACCAGGTGATTCCAGGTGCGTGCAAGGTCGGCAAGAAGGCCGTCAAGGGTGAGTGGACGGTTCTTGGCTCGCATGTAGAGGACGGGCAGCCGTTTTCAGGTGAGGTTCAATTGCGACGCCGACTATTCGGGCTTCGTGGCCGCCTGAGGCGCGGAGGCGCGCACCGCTCCTTCTGTGGCGGTGCGCACGCCTCGCTCAGCTGGGCTTCAACGTGACGCCGCGGTTGCGGCTCCAGGTGGCAGTAGTGTCAGTCCGCGTACTCGTGCGGCTCGGCGCCGAACATCCTGAGGAAGTACACCGCGCCGCCGAGCCAAGCGAACAGCCTGTCACCTCGCTGAGCATGTTCATCCGTACTTCACTGAGCACACTCTCGAGTACGCCGACACCGAGGGACAACGCAGCCCGCCCCACCCCGCGCGCGGGATGGGGCGGTCTGCTCTGAGTGGCTCAGGGCGAGAGCTCGGCCGTGTTCGATGGGGTCAGGACGGTTCGACCGGGAGCCAGAGTTCGCAGGTTGCGGTGGTGAAGTCGGGTGCGCGGTCCAGGGTGCTGACGATCGAGGGGCCCGGTCGCAGTTGCCACGGGTTGGAGGGGAACCACTCGGTCGCGGTTGCCGCCCAGGTGGTCTGCAGGGCCTGCGGGTGCGGTCCGCTGGTGCGGAAGACGGCCCACATTCCGGCCGGGACCTCGATGGAGTCGAGGCCGTCCGGGGCCGGGGTGTCGTGGCTGAGGGCGACGCCGTGCAGGTAGGTCAGTTCGCTGCCCTCCCTGCCGTCGGGATCGACGTCGGCGCTGACCTGCAGCAAGCCCGCGGGCTCGCTGTTGCTGAGGGACTTGAGCCGCAGGTGCTCCTCGTGCGGCAGTGCGGCGATGTGCTCCTGGATATGCGGGTTGACGCCCTGGTGGATGAGCGGGACGCGGGTGGCGTGGCCGACCAGCCGGAATGCGGGGCGGTCGACGAGGCGGGTGTCCATGGGGACACTCCCTTCAACGGTCAGGCGGAACCTGAGCTGCGGTTGTGTACGCAAGGGGCCTCCATCACGGCGCACATCGCTGGGGCCGGCGCCGTGGACCGCCCGGAACGCGCGTCCGAACGCCTCACTCGAGCCGTATCCGTACCGGACGGCGATGCCCAGCAGGTCCCGCTCGCCCCGCACGACGTCGGCGGCGGCAACGGTCATACGGCGCCGCCGCACGTACTCCGACAGCGGCATGCCGGCCAGCGACGAGAACATCCGGCGCAGGTGGTACTCGGTCGTGCCGAGCCCCGCGGCCACGCCGTCGATGTCGAGCTCCTCGGTGAGGTGCTCCTCGACGAGGTCGACCAGCTTGTTGAGTGCCGAGATCATGAGGCCTCCTTTCGGCTTCCACGGTGGCAGCGGACACCCCGGCCGTACCCGATCGCTGCGGTCCGATCCGATCATGCGCCGGACCTGCAGGGGGGCGGACACACGCCAGGTGACAGCGACGAGCCCGTGGGGAAGCGGCGGAGGGCGAGGCGCGTCCAGCGGTGGGGGTCCGCGCCCGTGGTCACGCCGGCCGGCCGGAGGGCGGCGACGGGGCGACCAGGCAACTATCCGGGACGCCACCTCTTGGACAGGGCGGTCCGTCCGTCCCCGGCGCGTGGCGGCTTACGACCACGGTGGCCCCGGTCTGCCCGTCCTGCCCGGTCTGCCTGGTCTGCCCGTCCTGCCCTCTGCCCGCCCTGCTCGACCTGCCCGCCATGTTCGGCCACTGCGGCTATTTGGGCGCGGTCACCGCCGCAGTCCCCGTCGCGGACAGGGCCTGCGGGACAGAGTCGAAAAGGGGCGGTCGGCCGACCAGGCCCACGAGGCGCAGCACTTTGCGCGGGAGCCATCGGTCGGTCACCAGGTGTGCGGTCAGGCCGAGTTGTTCCAGGCGGCCGTGGAAGTCCTCGATGACGGTCAGTCCCGCCGTGGTCAGGAAGCGGGCTGCGGACCAGTCCACCACCACGAGCCGTACCGGCCGGCCCTGTTCGTCGGTCAGGCGGGTGCGGCACACTTCACGCAACTCACCCGCGATCTGTGCGGCGTTGCTGATATCCACCTCTGCCGGCATCGAGACCACCAAAGCGGTGCCCTGTAGTTCCCATCGCAGCGTCATCATCTGACCGGCCTTCCGCGGTCCGTTCGGCAGCCAACGGCGCCACATGGCGGGCACGGTGCCGGTTGTCGGCCGTGTACCGCAAAGAACCCGGTATAGCCCGCATCGGCGAGATGAAACGATTGCTCGCATAGGGGTTCCCCTGGCCGGGTGCCGACCGGCCGGGCTTCCCGTACCCCGCCTGATCAGCCATGATGTGCCGCGATCAACCGGAATCGGTACGAGGGGGGCTCGACCACATGATCGACCGCATGAAGGATGTACGGCGTGCAGTCGCCGCTGCCGCGCTGCTCGGCGCGGCGCTGGCGGGCTGTTCGACGGGTGGGGACGACAGGGCCGGCGGGCCGTCCGGGCAGCCCACCTCCTCCGCGGCCGCAGCCTCTGCGGCCGAACCGCCGGCGGCCGAACCACCGGCGGCGGAGTCCGAGGGGCCGGGGGGGCCCGAGGGCCCCATGGCCCCCGGCCCCGGGAAGGTCCGCGGCGCCCTCGCCGGGCTCCCCGCCCCGCTCGACGACACGTGTACGCCGGGCGCCGGCGACTGTGCGTACTTCCTGGGGCGGGTGCACGAGGAGCTGACCGGTCTGGAGGCGGCGATGAGGAACGACCCGAAGGGTCCGGGCCACTTCCCCGAACCGCTCGCCTGGATCGCCGGCTTGAACAAGACCCTCGACGGCGACCTTTCGACGGAGAACCTCGAGGCCCGTATGAAGGACCTGACGGGTGTACGCGACCGCATCAACACCTGGATGCAGGATCACCCCGACGACTACCGATAGGCGGACCGGGAATCGAGCGGGAACCGACCAGGAATCGACAAGGCATCGACCGAGAACCGACCGAGAACCGACCGAGAACCGGCCGGGAATCGACCGGGAATCGACCGAGAACCGACCAGGAACGACCAGGATCCGGACCGAACCGAACGGCTAAGCCGACTGCTCGTCCCACCCCTGGGACGGCCGCGGGATCAGCGTCGGGTTCACATGGTCGAGGACCGTCTCGCGGGTGATGACGACCCGGGCCACATCGTCGCGGCTCGGCACCTCGTACATCACGTTGAGCAGGACCTCCTCCAGGACGCTGCGGGCCGCCCGCGCCCCCGTCCGGCGCAGCAGGGCCTGGTCGGCGACCGCCGCGACCGCCTCCTCCGTGAACTCCAGCTCCACGCCGTCGAGTTGGAAGAGCTTCTGGTACTGCTTGATCAGCGCGTTGCGCGGCTCGGTGAGGATGCGGATCAGGGCCGTACGGTCCAGTGAGTGCACCGAGGCCGTGAGCGGCAGCCGGCCCACGAACTCGGGGATCAGGCCGTACTCGCGCAGATCCGCCGCCGTCACCTCGCTCAGCGGCTCGGGGGAGCGCAGCGGCGTCGGGCCGAAGCCGATGGTGCGCTTCGACGAGCGCCGCTCGACGATCTCCTCCAGGCCGGCGAAAGCGCCGCCCACGATGAACAGGATCTGGGTCGTGTCGAGTTGGATGAACTCCTGGCCCGGGTGTTTGCGGCCGCCCTGCGGCGGGATCGACGCCACGGTCCCTTCGAGGATCTTGAGCAGCGCCTGCTGGACGCCCTCGCCGCTGACGTCGCGGGTCAGCGAAGGGCCTTCGCTCTTACGGGAGACCTTGTCGATCTCGTCGACGTAGATGATCCCGCGCTGGGCCCGCTCGATGTCGTGGTCCGCCGCCTGTACCAGCTTGAGCAGGATGTTCTCCACGTCCTCGCCGACGTAGCCGGCCTCGGTGAGCGCCGTGGCGTCGGCGATGGCGAAGGGGACATCGAGGATCCGGGCCAGCGTCTGTACGAGGTAGGTCTTGCCGCAGCCGGTCGGTCCGACGAGCAGGACGTTGGACTTGCCGAGCTCCACGTCGGAGTCCGGCGAAGTCCGGTTGCGGATCCGCTTGTAGTGGTTGTAGACCGCGACCGCGAGCGTCCGTTTGGCCCGCTCCTGGCCGATGACGTAACTCTCCAGATGCTCGAAGATCTCGCGGGGCGTGGGGAGTTCGGCGGAGGGCTGGTCCGTCGCCTCGACGAGGTCCTCCGCGATGAGCTCGTTGCACAGCCCCACGCACTCGTCGCAGATGCAGATCCCGCCCGGGCCCGCGATCAGCTTGCGGACCGACTTCTGGCTCTTCCCGCAGAACGTACAGGTCAGCAGGGAGTCGCTGTCACCGACGCGTGCCACTCGGATTCGTCTCCCTCGACCACATGCTCGGACTTCGATCTGGCTGCACGGACTTGGGTCCGCCGGCTGCCCGGACTTCGGTCTGCCGGATGCCCGGACGTCGCTCCGGATTTCAAATGACGGCATCATCTGAATCAACCAGTGGTGACGGTAACGTGACTGCGGCGCCGACGGCAACGCGGCTGGAAAAACTGTGAATCGGAGAAGGACGACGACGATGGCCCGGCTCAGCAGAGTGGAGCTGCAGGCGCAGAACCGGGCGAAGGTGCTCGCCGCCGCCCGCGCCGAGTTCGCCGCACGCGGTTTCGACGGCGCCAAGGTCGATGCCATCGCCGAGCGCGCCGGCCTCACGCGCGGCGCGGTGTACTCCAACTTCTCCGGCAAGCGGGCGCTCTACTTCTCCGTACTCGCCGAGCTGGCCCAGGGCGCCCCCGCGCCCGAGCCCGCCAAGTCCCTTGCCGTGCCCGCCAAGTCCCCCGCCACGCCCGCCGAAGCGCTCGGCGCGTTCGCCCGCGTGCTGCTCACCCGGCTGCCCCTGACCTCCGAGCACGGCCGGCTCGGCAGCCGGCTGCAACAGGAGATCCTCGCCGAGGAGAGCACCCGCGGCGCCTACGCCCAGCTGCTCAAGCTCGACGCGATCCTGCTCGGGCTGTGTCTGGAGGCGCTCGGCGGAGACCGCCGGATGGTCCGCGCCGCCGAATCCGCGCTCACGTTCCTGCACGGCGCGCGCCAACTCGCGGATTCCGCACCGGGGTTCGTCGACCCCTTTCAGGCCGTCACCGCCTGCGAGCGCCTCGCCGTCATCGAGGACGACGGCTCCTGGCCGCCCGCCCATCTCCCGTACGGCGTCCAGGCCGCCTCGTGCGACCGCCCCTGGTCGCCGCCGCCCACCACGGACATCCTGCGCGCCGGCCCGGCCCGTCTCCAGGAAGGTGTCGTGGCGGTCCTCGGACTCCAACGCCTCGAAGCGGCGGAGGAGTTGGTGCGCTCGGCGCCGCCCGGCACGCAGGTCACCGCCGTCCTGGTCACCGCCGACCCCCATGAACTCGCCCCGCTCGCCCGCCTCGCGCTCGCCGAGCTGAGCATGTGTCTGCGTTCCGTCTTCCCGCCGCCGCTGCGGCCCGCCCTCCAGCTCGCTTACGACGACTCCGGCGCCGTCGCCGAAGCGGTGGGCCTTGACGCGAGCGACGACGGCACCGAGGTGGCCGTACGGATCGAAGGCGGCCGGATCGTCGCCACCGCGACCGGCCGGGGCGCCTGCCACGCGGCGGCGGCCCCGGCGTCCGTCGGCTGACCGGCCCTCTGTGTCCGTCGGCTGACCGGCGCCCCGCGTCCGTCGGCGCAGGTCACGTGCGACGGCCATGGTCACAGCCTTGACCGGTCACCGCGATCCAGCAGATTCGCCATGTGACGCACCCCGCACCACGGCACCCTGGCCCATTGTGCAACCAGTTGCATAATGAGGAGGCCCCGCCCTGCCGTGACCGAGGAGCCCCGGATGAGTGCCTACCCCCACCTCATGACCCCTCTTGACCTGGGATTCCTCACTCTCCCCAACCGGGTCGTGATGGGCTCCATGCATGTCGGTCTGGAGGAGGCCGAGCGCGGCTTCGAGCGGATGGCGGCCTTCTACGCCGAGCGCGCCCGCGGTGGCGCCGCCCTGATCGTCACCGGCGGTATCGCGCCCAACGACGCGGGCCGCCCGTACGAGGGAGGTGCGAAGCTCACCACCGACGCGGAGGCCGAGCAGCACCGCACCGTCACCGAGGCCGTGCACCGCGAGGGAGGGCGGATCGCGCTGCAGATCCTGCACTTCGGCCGGTACGCCTACCACCAGGACCTGGTCGCTCCCAGCGCGCTGCAGGCGCCCATCTCGCCGTTCGTACCGAACGAACTGACCGACGACGAGGTCGAGCGGACCATCGAGGACTTCGTGCGCACCGCCGTGCTCGCGAAGAAGGCCGGGTACGACGGCGTCGAGATCATGGGCTCCGAGGGCTATCTGATCAACGAGTTCATCGCCGCGGGGACCAACCACCGCACCGACCGCTGGGGCGGCTCGTACGAGAACCGGATGCGCTTCCCCGTCGAGATCGTGCGCCGTACGCGCGCCCGTCTCGGCCGCGACTTCCTGATCGTCTACCGCCTCTCCATGCTCGACCTGGTTCCCGGCGGCTCCACGCTCGACGAGGTCGTGTCGCTCGCCCGCGAGATCGAGGCGGCCGGCGCCAACATCCTCAACACCGGCATCGGCTGGCACGAGGCGCGCATCCCGACCATCGCCACCACCGTGCCGCGCGGTGCCTTCGCCTGGGTGACCAAGAAGGTGATGGGCGCGGTCGAGATCCCGCTCGTCACCAGCAACCGCATCAACACCCCTGAAGTCGCCGAGCAGTTGCTCGCCGACGGGCATGCCGATCTGGTCTCGCTCGCGCGGCCCTTCCTCGCCGACCCGGAGTTCGTGGCGAAGGCAGCCGAGGGGCGCGCCGAGACGATCAACACCTGTATCGGCTGCAACCAGGCCTGCCTCGACCACACCTTCAGCGGCAAGATCACGTCCTGTCTGGTCAACCCGCGCGCGTGCCATGAGACGGAGCTGACGCTCGGTCCGGTCCGCAAGGCCAAGCACATCGCGGTCGTCGGCGCGGGACCGGCCGGCCTCGCCTGCGCGGTCTCCGCCGCCGAACGCGGCCACCAGGTCACGCTCTTCGACGCGGCCGACGAGATCGGCGGCCAGCTGAACGTGGCCCGCAAGGTCCCCGGCAAGCAGGAGTTCGACGAGACCCTGCGCTACTTCCGCGTACAGCTCGAAGAGCGCGGCGTGGACGTCAAGCTGGGTGTGCGGGTGGCGGCGGACGACCTCGCCGACGGCTCGTACGACGAGATCGTCATCGCCACCGGAGTGGAGCCGCGCACGCCCGCGATCGAAGGCGTCGACCACCCGAGCGTGGTCAGCTATCTCGACGTGCTGGCCGGCGGCGCCGAGGTGGGGGAGAAGGTCGCGGTCGTCGGGGCCGGCGGGATCGGGTTCGACGTCGCGGAGTTCCTCACCGACGGCGGCGAGGGCGCGAGCGCCGACCCGGCCGTGTACTTCCGGCAGTGGGGCGTCGACATGGAGTACCGCACGCGCGGCGGCCTCCACGAGGCGGAGCGCCCGCGGCCCCCGCGCCAGGTGCATCTGCTGCAGCGCAAGGCCGGCAAGGTCGGCGCAGGACTCGGCAAGACGACCGGCTGGATCCACCGCGCCGAGCTCAGGCACCGGGGCGTGACGACGCACGCGGGCGTCACGTACGACCGTATCGACGACTCGGGTCTGCACATCTCGGTCGACGGGCAGAGCTCGGTGCTCGATGTGGACACCGTGGTGCTGTGCGCCGGCCAGGAGCCGCGCCGCGCGCTGTACGACGCGCTGCTCGCCGCCGGGGCGAACGTGCATGTCATCGGGGGCGCCGACGTGGCCGCCGAGCTGGACGCCAAGCGCGCGATCAAGCAGGGCACGGAGCTGGCGGCGTCCCTGTAGTTCGCCGCTCCGGAAGGAGTCCCTGGAGTCCGCCGCTCCGGAAAGAGTCCCTGTAGACCGCCGCTCCGGAAAGAAGGGAACCCGGTGTCCCTGCCGCACGCGATCCTGACCGCGCTGCTCGAAAAGCCCTCCTCGGGCCTCGCGCTGACACGCCGCTTCGACAAGTCGATCGGCTACTTCTGGTCGGCCACGCACCAGCAGATCTATCGCGAGCTGGGCCGCCTGGAGACGTCGGGGCTGATCAGGGCGCTGCCCGCGCAGGGACCTTCGCGAGGTTCCAAGAAGGAGTACGAGGTCCTCGCGGCCGGACGCGAGGAACTCGCCGCCTGGGTCGCGCGCCCCGAGGACCCGCGCCCCATCCGCGACCCCCTGCTGCTCCGTGTACGGGCGGCGGGCGTGGTCGGGCGGGCCGGTCTCGAGGCGGAGCTGCGGCGCCATCTTGCCCTGCATCAACGGCAGTTGGCGGAGTACGAGGCGATCGAGGCACGGGACTTCCCGGCGGGGTCCCCGGGCTCCCAGGACTCCCAGGGCTCGTCGGCCTCGGGTTGCCCGGCGGACTCCGAGGGGGCGCCGGGCGAGGGGCGTTCGGTGGACTCCGGGGGTGCACTGGCCGAGGGGCGCTCGGCGGGCTCCGAGGGTGCGCTGGCCGAGGGTCGTTCGGTGGACTCCGGGGGTGCACCGGGGCCGGGCCGCTCGGCGGCGGATCAGCTGCAGCATCTGGTGCTGCGGGGCGGGATCGACCTGGAGACGTTCTGGGTGGCCTGGCTGGAGCGGGCACTCGAGGAGTTCGAGGACTGAGCCGCCCGTAGGCGAACAGCAGGTGTCGCCGCGTTTGCGGGGCCGCCCGTAGGCGAGCAGCCGGGCTTGCCGGGCTGCCCCGTGGGCCGGTCGGCTAGCCGCCGGCCCCGCGCTGCTCGTGCACATGCTTCAGGAGCATCCGGGTGCTGACCACATCGGGTGTGGCCACCTCCTTCCAGTAACGGTGGCCGCTGACGAACACCGCGAGCTCACGCTCACGCCGGCGCAGCTTCTCCACCTCGGCCTGCTCGTCCTCGCTCCAGCCGGGCGAGGCGGGGCGTTCGACCTTGCGCCAGCCACCCGTGTCGCTGAAGCCGTCGAGCGGCACGACGGACCAGGGGAGCCGCTTCAGCAGCGCCAGGAGTTCTGACCTGATCTGATGCAGCTCCTCCTGACCTGCGAGGAGGTCACTCGGGAACTCAGGAGTCACAGCCACGCCGCAATGCTACGTCTGTTCGATTTCTGGAGGCGAGCGAAATCGGGGAGTTCATGCGAACGGGTGTTCCTTCGGAGATCGCGGGCCACACTGGAGGCATGTGCCGCAGCATCAAGACCCTTCGCCCCCCGGTCCTCGAGCACGACGCCACCGAGGAGGACATCCGCGCCGCAGCGCTTCAGTACGTACGGAAGATCTCCGGCTTCCGCGCCCCCGCCGCCCACAACCAGGAGGTCTTCGACCGCGCCGTCGACGCGGTCGCGGAGGCCACCGGCGAGCTGCTCCAGGACCTCGTCGTACGGGGAGCGGGCGGCGCGAAGTCGGGCAAGGGCGCCGCGTAGCAGGGTGGCGTGAAGGCTGAGGGGGCCGGGTAGCCGGGTGGCGTGAAGGCCAAGGGCGCTGCGTAGCCGGGTAGTCGGGTAGCAAGCGTGCCCAGTACCCCGTAGCCCCGTAGCCGGACGGGCGGTGTCGGCGGGCGTTGTCAGTGGTGGCCGATAGGCTCGAAAGGGTTCGGCCCCCGGGAGGGCGGGGACTGTCCAGCCCCCGGCGCGCAGCGGCAGTTCACGCCGCCGGATCCACCGCCGCCGCCGGCCGCCGCATCAGATACGCCGCGCCCGCCCCGGCGCCGAACAGGGCCGCGAGCGAGACCGCCGTGGCGATCCAGTTGGCGCCGAGCAGCTGGCCGCCGAAGTAGCCGAGGCCCACGCTGTACGCGGCCCAGGCGACCCCCGCGAGGGCCGACCACGGCAGGAACTCCCGTACCCGCCGATGTGCCGCACCCGCGCCGAACGACACCACCGAGCGCCCGGCCGGAGCGAACCGCGCGAGTACGACCAGGGCGCCACCACCCCGTGCGAGCGCTGCGCCGAGACGTTCCTGCGCCGAGGCGAGCCGCCGTGAGCGGGCCAGGGCGCGGTCCCAGCGTGCACCGCCGCGCCAGGCGAGGCGGTACGCGGCCAGATCGCCGAGCACCGAGGCGGTCGCCGCGCACAGCGCGAGCAGCATGAGGTCGGGGACGTCGCCCACCACGCGCGTCGCGGACCCGGCCGCCGCACCCGATCCGGCGGCGGGCGCCGTGGGCGCGGGGGTCACCCGGGAGGCGCTGGGGGGCACCGGGAGGAACACAACGGAGGGGGGCGAGACCGCCACGACGGCGTAGATCCACGGACTGCCGGTGAGGGCACCCACACTGTCCAGCACGAGCCCTCCCGGTCGGCAGTACCGCGCCGCTCGGGCGCCGCTGAAGTGCGCGTCCGCCGATTCCGGACACGGGGCACATCAACAGCCATACAGCGTACGCACGGTGGGTCCGGGGACATCCACGGGGGTACGGGGCAGGGGCATCGGCCGTTCACCCGGCTGCCGTGCCCGATGCGGCGGGCGCCGCCCGAGTCCCGTACGAACGAACGGAGAACCCAGGGGGCGAGGGACATGAGGGAGTGCTGACGATGGTGGCAGGGATGGCGGCGGCGGGCCTGGCGGCCGTGCTGCTCGCGGCTTCGGGCGGCGTCGCGGGCGCGACGCGCAGCGGCAGTGAGCCGAGTGGCAGTGAACCGAGCGGCAGCGCGACGGTCAGCAGTGGGACGGTCGGCAGCGGGACGGTCAGGAATGGGACGGTCAGCAGCGCGACGGCCGGCAGCGCGACGGCCGGCAGCGCGACGGCCGGCAGCGGGACGGTCGACAGTGCTGCCGCGGCGGACTACTACTGGATGCGGGCCCAGGCCACCTTCGCGCCGCCGAGCGCGCTGATCCCGTCGACCGCCAAGACATACGACCTGAAGCTGGTGCCTGCCGCGAGCTGGATCGAGGTGCGCCAGCACACCGACGAGCAGGGCACCAAGGTGTCGCTCCAGGTCAAGGGCCTCAACCCGGGCCGCGCGTACGGAGCGCACGTGCACGGCAAGCCGTGCGGCACCGACCCGATGGACGCCGGCGGGCACTACCAGAACAAGGTCGACCCGGTGCAGCCCTCGAAGGATCCGAAGTATCTGAACCCGGACAACGAGATCTGGCTGGACTTCACCACCGACAAGGCCGGAAACGCCGAAGCGGCCGTGCCCCACAGCTGGAACTTCCGCCGGGGCGCGCCCGCTTCGGTGGTCCTGCACCGCGAACAGGGCGGTGCGGGCGACCGGTTGGCCTGTTTCACCGTGCCGTTCGGATCGCTTCCTCACGCCTGACGGGCTCCTGTGCCGCCTCGGCCAGCTCCTCGCGCACCCGTGCACCGCGGGAGAAGAGCCGGTCGAGGCCGAGCGCACCGGAGCCGGTGAAGATCAGCAGGAAGAAGGCCCAGCAGAACAGGGCGGAGGACTCGCCGCTGTTCTGCAGCGGCCACAGCGCCTCGGGCTGGTGGACCTTGAAGTACGCGTACGCCATCGAGCCCGAGGCGATGAACGCGGCGGGGCGGGTGGCCAGACCGATGAGGACCAGGCCGCCGCAGACGAGCTGGATGGTGGCCGCGTACCAGGACGGCCAGGCGCCGATCTCCGGAGTGCTGCCGCCCATCGGGCCGCCGAGCACACCGAACAGGGTCGCCGCGCCGTGGCAGGCGAAGAGCAGGCCGACGACCATGCGGAACAGGCCTATGGCATAGGGCTGGGCGCTGTTGAGACGTCCAGTCATGGAGGGCTCCTTACTTCGGTTCGGGGACGTGAACCGATCTGGGGGAGCCTCACGTTAGGCAACCCTTAGCGTACTTGCAAGTTCAACATTCGGTCAGCGGCCGGATTCCGGTTCTTCGTTGCGCTTGCCGCGCGTACGTCGCCGAGTACCGCACGCGCCACGGCGTCCGCATCGCACAGCGTCACCGAGTCGACGCCGGGGCGGGCGCCCGCGGCGGTCACCCAGTGCACGCCCTCGGTGGGCACACCGACCGCGTACCGCCTGGGGTGCACGGCTCCCCGGCGGTCGATCAGACGGTACGGGCCGGGTGTTACATCCAGCCCGCCCGTCTCGTAACCCCCGATGACATGCGGCCGGCAGCGGCCCGTCTTGAGCAGCCGGGTCAGCAGCGGATCGGCGGTGCGCCGCACGTCCGGTTCCGGCAGCCGGGCCTCGACGAGGGTCCGTGCGCGGACCGTGGAGCCCGGCACTTCGGGGGAGTGCGCGACGAAGGCCGCGCCCTCGGCGCGCACCTCCATGCGCGGTCCGACGACGGTGAGGATGCCGGCGTCGAGCAGTGCGGTCATCTCTTCGATACGGCGCCGGGGCGGGCCGATCGACAGGAACGCGTTGAGCGGGGTGTACCAGCGGTCCAGGTGCTCGCGGCGGGAACGGCCGGTGAGGCCGCCGTGGTCGACGACGCGGCGGAGTTCGTTGCGCAGATCCCGCAGTGCGTCGAGGGCCGCCTTGACCGGGCCCGTGAGGTTGCCGAGTGCCGCCTGGGCCGCGTCCTCGTGCAGGTAGCCGGTGAGCCAGCGGCGGAAGTCCCCGGGGTCCGTGAAACAACGGCCGCGGTACGGGCGGGAGATGCGGTCCCAGGACCACTGGTCGGCCGTTCGTATACCGAACTCGTCCAGGAGGTGCGGGAGTTCGGGCGCGGACTGGGGGTGCGGGAGTTCGGGCGCGGACTGGCGGTGCGGGAGTTCGCCGGCGGACAGGAACCGCTCGCGGAACTCCGGGCGTTGTCCGGGGGCGAGCAGGGCTTCGTAATAGACGCACTCCACCTCCCGCGCGATCAGCGGCCAGATCTCGGCGAGGAAGTCCGGCGGGTCGCCTTCGGCCGTGCGTTTACGGAAGGTCTCGATGACGTCGCCGGTGAGGACGAGCGGGAAGTGGCGGCCGTGGGCGCCCTTTTCGTTGTCGCCGCGTGCCTGGTACGGGATGCCGCGGCGGGAGCCGGCGAGGAGTCGGGGTTCGTGGCCGGAGGGCAGGTAGCGCAGCCCGTGCGGGGTCTGCTCGAAGCGGCCGCCGCGGCCCGAGGTCAACAGGGCCATGTGGTCGAAGAAGTTGAGCCCGAGGCCGCGCAGCAGGACCGGTTCGCCGGGGGCGAGTGACGTCAGGTCCAGGTCGGCCGGGTTGGCCGGCGGGAAGTAGCCGAGGCCGTGCCGGTCGGCGTGGGCGGCGAGCCGTTCCTGGGTGCGGTCGCCGAGGGTGGGGAGGTGGCCCTGGGCGAGGATCACGGCGTCCAGGCCGTTGAGGCGGGTGCCGTCGTCGAGGGTGAGGGACTGCGGATCGTCGCGGTCCAGGTGGTGCTCGCCGCCCTCCAGGCGGACCGCGCGGGCCCGGTGGACCTCGATCCGTATCTGCTCGGGGGCCTGGCGCACCGTCTCGGTGAACACCCACTCCAGATAGCGCCCGTAGAGCGCGCGCGTCGGATAGTCGTCGGGTCCCAGGGCCGTACGGGGATCGCGGAGCGCCCACTCGTACAGGCTCGGGCCCGGGCGGACGGGGCCCTCGCAGCTGACGCTGTCGTCGGTGTAGAGGGTGACCTGGGAGGCGACCGTGTTCATCAGGAGTTCGGCGGGCTGGTCCGTGCGCCACACCTGGCCCGCGCCCGGTGGCGCCGGGTCGATCACGTGGACCGTCAGGTGGGTGCCGGGCGGGAGCAGGGTGGGGGCGGAGGCGCAGAGGCGCTCGACGACGCTGGTGCCGCGGGGGCCGGCGCCGACCACGGCGACGGTGTGCGTTTGAGGGGGTATTCGGGGCGAAGCGGGCGTCGTTGTCGGGGGAGGTGTGGCGGACAAAGGGGTGGACTCCCGGGCGTGGGGGGCAACTTGGGCGTCGCGGGGTGGTGCGTGTGGTGCTCGTGGCGCGTGTGGTGCTGGTGGTGTGTGTGGTGCTCGTGGTGTGGCTGTTGAGGAAGCGGATGTTCCGCCTCATCATGCCGTTGTCGCGTCGGCTGCCGAAGGGGTGGTCGGAATTACGCCCTCCGCTGTGGTTCGGATCACGCCGGGGGTGCCCTGCTTGTGGGGGAACCGCCGTGCCTGTGGGGTGGGTGGTGGCGGGTCCGGGTGCCGGTGGGGCGTGGGTGCCCGTGGGGGCGGGTGTCTGGCGCGTGGGCGGGAACCGGCTCGCGTGCGGTTTCGTCGTGGGGTCGGTGCCGGTCCGGGGTACCAGTTACACGGGCAATGGCGCCGTTCCCGCGAAGGGTTGCCGTCGACGTCGGGGGCGCCCGTGTAACTGGCACCCCTCCCCGTCCCCTTCCGCCGTCGCGCGGCTGCGGGCCGGTGGGGGTCCCGCCCAGGCGTCGAGCGGCTGCGGGCCGGTGGGGGTTCCGTTCCGGGACTGGGGGTGGGTGCGGGTTTCGTCTCGTCGTCGCGTGGCTGCGGGGCGGTGGGGGTTCCGTTCCGGGAAGGTTGCCTACGGTGTGAGCTGTGTGTCCTCGATCGTTTCGAGGCGTGGGCTGCTGCCCCGTACCCGCTGGGCCTGGTCCAGGCGGAGGCGGGCGGTGCGGCCGCGGAGGGTGAGGGTCATCAGTTGGTTGCCGAACCAAGGGCCGCCCGTTCTGCGCCACTTGATGGGCTGCTTTCCGAGTCGTCCGTGGCGGGCGAAGCGGCGGCCGAGGGCGCGGCCCGCCTTGCTCCAGCCGAAGCGGAAGCCCCACTTCACCGAGCGGTGGATGGAGTTGTGGACCGGGGAGCAGGTCAGCTGCAGGATGCGGGCGTCGGGCGCGTGTTCACCGTTCGGCCAGGTCGGCTCGGCCGCGTACGCATGGTGGACGTCGCCGGAGAGGACGCAGACCGTGGCCGGGGCACTCGGGCCCGTGCCCGCTTCGGCGATCAGCTCGGTCAGTGCTTCGAAGGAGCGCGGGAACGCCGCCCAGTGCTCCAGATCGCTGCGCCGCCGCAGATCCTCCGCGAACCGGGCCCAGCGCGCGCCGCGTTCACCGCGCGCGAGGGCCGCGTTCCACCCCTCGGCCTCATGGATCAGGTGGGGGAGGAGCCAGGGCAGTGAGGTGCCGATGAGAAGGTGATCGCTCGACTCCCGGTCGGCGAGGGCCTGTTCGCGCAGCCACGCGGCCTCGCCCGCGTCGAGCATCGCGCGCTCGGACTCCTTCAGGACGCGCGCGCCCCGGGTGTCCACCATCAGCAGCCGTACGCGGCCGAAGTCGCGCCGGTAGCTCCAGCGGGTGCGCGCCGGGTCCCGGTCGGACTCGGCGGCGAAGGCGCGCAGGTCGTCCGTGCCGTCGGGGGTCGCGCGGACGGCCGTGTACAGCGCGTCGGCGGCGAGCTCGGCCGGGGTGAGGTTGCCCAGGTGCTGGTAGACCCAGTACGACATCAGGCCGCTGAGGATCCGCTCGTTCCACCAGGGCGTGGCCCGCATCTCGGCCAGCCAGGACTCGCTGGTGTTCCAGTCGTCGATCACATCGTGGTCGTCGAAGATCATGCAGCTGGGCACGGTGGAGAGCAGCCAGCGCACCTCGGGGTCCAGCCAGGACTCGTAGTAGAGGTGCGTGTACTCCTCGTAGTCCGCGACCTGCGCACCCGGCGGCTCCCGCAGATCGCGCCGTGCGGCCAGCCAGCTCCTGGTCGCCTTGGAGACCATGTCCGCGTACACCTGGTCGCCGAGCAGCACCAGGACGTTCGGGCGTACGTGATCGGGGTGGGCCGCCAGTTTCGCGGCGAGGGTGTCCAGGGCGTCGGGCCCCACCGGATCGTGTTCGCTCGACGGCGGAGCGGCCCAGCGGCAGGACCCGAAGGAGATGCGTATCTCGTCGTCGTCCGCGCCCGAGGGGGTGCGGATCGTGGACGGCGGGAAGGGCGAGTCGGGCAGCGGCCAGACCTGCCGGCCGTCCAGGAACACCTCGTACGAGGTGTCGCTGCCGGGCGTCAGACCGGTCACCGGGATCAGCGCATAGTGATGCCCCGCCACCTGGAACGTATGCTCCCGGCCGCCGGCGCCGTCGGCGCAGCGCACCTCGGCCGTGCTGGGGCGGTCGGTCTCCACCCATATCGTCGCGGCCGCCTCGTCGACATAGCGCAGCAGCGGGCCCAGGCGCAGCCGGGTCATCGTGATCACTTCCCTCCGTCGCCCGTACGGTACGGAACGACGGAGGGCAGCGGGGAGGTTCCTGCGTAAAGATTCAGCAGCCGCTGAGTGCGGACGTCAGCGCGTTCTTCTCGGCGGAGTCGACGCTCAGCCCGTAATGGTGCTTCACGTCCACCCACATCCGTACGTACATGCAGGTGTACGCGGTACGTGGCGGCAGCCACTCGGCGGGGTCGAGGTCGCTCTTGGCCTGGTTGACGTTGTCGGTGACGGCTATCAGCTGGGGCTGGGAGAGGTCGTTGGCGAAGGTCTGGCGCTGGGCGGTGGTCCAGCTGCTCGCGCCCGAACGCCAGGCTTCGGCGAGTGCGACCACGTGGTCGATGTCGAGATCCGATGCCGCGGTCCAGGTGGCGCCGTCGTACGGGGAGTACCAACTGCCGGACGTGGCCGCGCAGCTGGAGTCCTGCTGGACGTTGGTGCCGTCGCGCTTCAGGACGACCTCCCGGGTGTTGCAGGCGCCGGACTGGGTGATCCAGTGCGGGAACTTGTCGCGGCTGTAGCCGGTCGAGGAGCCCTCGGCCTTCACGGTGAGCTGGCCCAGATACGTACGGGCGGTGGTGGCGCTGATCGGGGTGGGCGGTGCTGCCTGGGCGGGCGGGCCGGTGAGCAGGCTCACAGCGGCCGCCGTGGCGGTCAGGACGGCGAGTGCGCCGGCTCGTTGACGCGCGTAGACACCGGACATGCGAACTCCCTTGAGGTGGGGGGATGTTGAGCGCTCCCGCGGGTTTCGGGCCCGCTCATGCTGGCGGCGCGATGTTGCGTGGAGGTGTGCGCCGGGTGACAGGGTCCCGTCAAGGTGATGAGCGGACAAGGGGGCGTGCGCAATCGCCACCCGTCCCTGATCTCAAGGGAGTTGGTGAAAGTGCGGTTCGAGGGGGGTGTGGCCGTCTTCGAGGCCGGGACCTAAGGCCCTGACGGGCCCGGACGTAGGTCGCGTACGATGGATGGCGCAGAAGGGGAGTAGCTCTTCGCCGGACCGTCGACATACTGCTCAGCCGTCTTCACGACTGGCTGGGCCGGCGCCCGGAGCGGATCACCTGTGATCCGCCAGCGAGACCTTCGGCAGAGCAGTGCCGCCCGTGTGCCCTCGTCAGGGGAGTCACACCTCAGCGCGCTGCCGTGCCGAGGTGTCCGCAGCAACTCTCGGTGGGGCAGCCCCGACCGATTGAGGAACTTTGATCAGCTTCAGCGTCATGGCGCTCGTCTTCGGCGTCGTCTTCCTTGCCGAACTGCCCGACAAGACCGCGCTCGCCGGCCTGGTCCTGGGCACCCGCTACCGGGCCTCGTACGTCTTCGCCGGAGTCGCCGCGGCCTTCGCCGTACATGTCGCGCTGGCGATCGCGGCCGGTTCGGTCCTCACTCTGCTTCCGAGCCGCCTCGTCCAGGCGCTCACCGGCGTCCTGTTCCTCGCGGGCGCGGTGATGCTGCTCATGAAGAAGGACGGGGGCGAGGAGGAGGTGCGCAAGCCCGAGGACCAGTCCTTCTGGAAGGTCTCGGGTGCGGGCTTCATGCTCATCCTGGTCGCCGAGTTCGGCGATCTCACCCAGATCATGACGGCCAACCTCGCCGCCAAGTACGACGACCCGCTCTCGGTCGGCCTCGGTGCCGTCCTCGCGCTCTGGTCGGTCGCGGCGATCGGCATCGTCGGCGGCAAGGCGCTGCTCAAGCGGGTGCCCCTCACGCTGATCACCAAGATCGCGGCGATCGCGATGCTCGCGCTCGCGGGCTTCAGCCTGTACGAGGCCGTGGCGCCGTAAAGCCTCCCGCCGGGGGTGCTGTGACCTGCTGTTTTCCGGCGGCCTGTCCGGTATCGGGCAGGCCGGTGGCGTATCCCCTCCTCTGGTTTGTATGCTGTAGGAACAAAGTGGTTCCCGCCCGCACCCCCTGACCGGCGGGCGGGGCCACTCTGTTTCTTCCGCGGCCGGATCGGGCCGCGACCTCCGCGGCCGGCCATCGGTCGCGGGCCTCACGCGGCCGGTAACCGGCCGCGCCCCGAGCCCAGGGGACCGCCCATGGCGGCCACCGAAGCCCCCACCCTGCTGGCCGCCCCCGCCCCGCTTCTCGACATGGACGGCACGATCGTCAACTCCGATGCGGTGGTGGAGCGTTGCTGGCGGCGGTTCGCCGACAAGCACGGTCTCGACTTCGAGCGCGTCATCTCCGTCGTGCACGGCCGGCAGGGCTACGCCTCGATGGCCGTCCTGCTCCCGGACCGCCCGATGGAGGAGAACTACGCGGAGAACCGCGAGATGCTCGCGGCCGAGACCGCCGACATCGACGGCGTGGTCCCGGTGGGCGGCGCCCCGGCCTTCATGGCCGCGCTCCAGGACCTGCCGCACGCCCTGGTCACCTCGGCCGACCTGGCGCTCGCCACCGCCCGTATGAACGCGGCCGGGCTGCCCATGCCCGCCCACCGCGTCACCGCCGAGTCCGTCTCGGCGAGCAAGCCGGACCCCGAGGGCTTCCTCAAGGGCGCGGCCCTGCTCGGCCTCGACCCCGCCGACTGCGTGGTCTTCGAGGACTCCGGCGCGGGCATCGCCGCGGGCAAGGCGGCCGGCATGCGCGTGGTCGGCGTCGGCCCGCGTGCCGCACAGTACGAGCCGGCCCTGCACGTCATGGACCTCGACGATGTGAAGATCGTCGCAGGGGCGGACGGATCGGTCGAACTGCACTTCAAGGGCTGAGCACATCGGCTCTCACGGGGCCCAGCTGCATCTTTGCGGCCGGGCCCCGTTCGCATGCCCCGGAATGGGGGGCTCCTGACGGGCGGCCGGGGTGGCTGCGGGAAGATGGATGTATGAGCATCGTGAAGATCAACGCGCTGACGGTCCCCGTCGAGCAGCGGGAGACCCTCGAGAAGCGGTTCGCCTCGCGCGCCGGGGCCGTGGAGAGCTCCGACGGATTCGAGTGGTTCGAGCTGCTCAAGCCGCTCGAAGGCACCGACCAGTACCTCGTCTACACCCGGTGGCGCAGCGAGGCCGACTTCCAGGCCTGGATGGAGGGCCCGATGAAGGCGGCCCACCAGGGCGGCGCCGCCGAGGGCGGCGAGCGTCCGAAGCCCGCGGCCAGCGGTTCCCAGGTGTGGACCTTCGAGGTCGTGCAGCAGGCGGGCCCGAAGCCGGCCTGACCTGAGTACGGGTGGGGTGCGGACCGTACCGTCGTACGGTCCGCACCCCACTCTTCGTATGCCGGTCGGATTCCTCGGGGTCCTCCTCGGGCTTCTCCGCGGGTTCCTCGGGTTCCTCGGATTCCTCGGGCTCCTCAGACGCCGAGGAGCCGCTCGGCGAGCTCGCGGTAGTCGCGCAGTGCGAGCCGCAGCTGCTCGGTGTCGGCGCTCGCCCCGTCCGCCGCGGTGCCGGGCTCCGCCGCCGTGCCGGGCTCCGCGCCATCGGCCGGACCCGTGGACCAGGACGTGCGCAGCGACCGGCGCCGCTCCGCGAGGAGTTCCGTGAGGCGCGCCGTCGCCTCCTCCACCACCTTGTCCGCCTCCCGCACGGAGTCGCGCGGGGCGTCGACGAACCCGTTCACGGCGTGCTGCAGCCGCCGTTCCCACTGGTCGCGGTCGTCCCGCCCCAGCAGCCCGCGGCCTTTCGCGTGCGCCGGGTCGCCCATGCGTGCCTGCTCGCCGGTCCGCTCGCTGCCGGTGTGCTTCTGTTCGCCGGCTCGCTCGTCGCCCATGCGTGTCTGCTCGCCGGTCCGCTCGCTGCCGGTGTGCTTCTGTTCGCCGGCTCGCTCGTCGCCCGCGCGCTTCTGCCCGCCGACCCGCTCACTGCCCGTGTGCATCCGGTCGCCCATCACGGCCCTCAACTCTCCTTCGCCCGATGCCGGTTGAATATCCCGGCCGGCCCCACCCGGGTCCGCCCCGAGTGCGCTCCCGGCTCGCCCTTCGCGTGCGGCCGGTCCTTCTCACCCGTGTGCTTCTCCTCGTCCGCGAGCTTCTCCT
Source organism: Streptomyces sp. N35 (assembly GCF_016464295.1). Lineage (NCBI taxonomy): Bacteria > Bacillati > Actinomycetota > Actinomycetes > Kitasatosporales > Streptomycetaceae > Streptomyces > Streptomyces sp. N35. The sequence goes on from NZ_JAEIMH010000027.1 coordinate 83,525, forward strand.
CGCCCGCGTGCTTCTCGCGGCCCGGCGTGATCGCGGACCGCGGGCGCCGCTCCGGCTCCGCCTCGCCGCGCCCGCGCCGGCCGTCCGCCGTGCGGAGCAGCTCGTGGAACAGGGCTCGCGCCTCGACCATCGCCTCCCGCAGCGACTCGGTACCGGCCTCGCCGTTCCCGTGCGCCGCCGCGTGCACCCTGCGGTAGCCCTGCACCTGGTGCGCGTGATGCACCGACAGCGCGGAGAGCTGCTCCTCATAGCGTTCGCGGCCCGGATAGCCCCGCTCGGCCGCCAACTCGGCGATGAGGGCGTCGACTTCGGCCACCGCCTCGCGCGGTGACTCCACGAACCGCTCCTGGGCCCTGGCCCAGCGGGTCTCGTACTGCTCCCGCTCCCCGCTCGCGAGCGGCTTGGGCGTGAGGGAACCGTGCTGCTTGACGCGCTCGTCGAGCTCCCGTTCGGCGGCCCTGGTGTCGCCGTCGTGGCGGGCGACCGTCCGCTCGTACTCCGGTCCGAAACGGCGCTCCAGGCTCCGGCCGCCGCCACCCGCCCTGCGTGTTACCAGGAACACCGCGCCGGCGATCAGCGCCACTGCGGCCACGATCACTATGACGGTCACAACTGCGGACATGGTCGCGCTCCTGTCATGAGGGACTGTCAGGCAACCGAGTAGCCCGGACACGCAGAGGAAAACCCGATGCGCACCGCGTGACCGGCAACGGATGATGGCGCGTGTGAGCTCTGCCTGGACCGTGACCCGTGAACACTGGACGATTTCCCGTGAACCCGTCGATTCCCCCGCCGCCACCGCACTGTGGCGGGCGTACTACACCGAGGTCAGCGACCGCTGGTATCTGAAGGAGACCGGCCGGCCGACCGCACCTGACGAACTGGAGCGGGGGATCGCCGAGGAGACGGGGGAAGGTCTGCGCGCACCGGACGGGCTGCTGCTGGTCGCGCGCCTGCGCGGTGAACCGGTGGGCACCGCGGGGGTACGGCGGCTCGACGCCACGACCTGCGAGCTCAAGCGCGTCTTCCTGCTCCCGTCGGCCCGCGGCAAGGGCGGCGCGGGGGCACTCATGGACGCCGCCGAGGAGGCCGCCCGCGCGTTCGGTGCGCGACGGCTCGTCCTCGATACGCGGCTCGACCTGGTCGAGGCGCGGAAGCTGTACGCGAAGCGGGGGTTCGCGGAGATCCCGGCGTACAACTCCGGGGCGTATCAGGAGATTTGGTACGGCAAGGAGCTGGCCGACTCGTAAGCCCGAAGCCCGAAGCCCGAAGCCCGAAGCCCGAAACCCGAAGACCAAAGCCTCGAAGCCCGGCCCGAAGACCGAAGCCTCGAAGCCCGGCCCGAAGACCGAAGCCCGGACCGAAGCTCCGAAGCCTCGAAGCCCTTAAGCCCTGGCCGCGTGATCCCGCGGCACCCCACCCACATCCGGCGTCTCCGCGTCCGAGCCCGAAAGCTCGGTGCTCAGCTCCTCGACAAGCCGGACCAGGTCGGTGGGGCGGTCCGGGCCCCACCAGTCGCCGAGGAGTTCCGCGAGGGACTCCTCGCGGGCCTTGCCGAGCTTGGCGGCGACCTCGCGGCCCTCGGGTGTGAACACGAGCCGCATGCCCTCGCGGGCGGCGAGCTTGCGCTCCTCCAGCTGGCGCGCCGCGGCCTGGATCCGGGCGAGCGGCACCGTGGTGTTCTCTGCGAGCACCGCGGGCTCCGTGTGGCCGAAGCGCTGGATGCGCAGGAGCATCCAGCTGGCCGCGGGCAGCAGGTCGTAGCCGGCCCGGGCGGTGATCTTCTGGTAGATCTCCCGCCGGCCCTGCCGCGTGCCGAGCACCGACAGCGCCCGGTGCACCTCGTCGCGCGAGGAGCGTTCGACCGGGTTGCTGGCGAGCGTCTCGGTGATCTCCGGCGCGGTCACCGAACCGCGCAGCTTGTCCTCGCGCAGCAGGAACGACAGCGCGAAGGCGACGAGCGCCACCGGCACCGCGTACAGGAAGACATCCGTGATCGCGGTCGAGTAGCCGTGCAGCGCCACGCCCTGCAGATCCGGCGGGAGCTGCGCGATGGTGCGCGGGTCGTCCTCCAGGGTCTTGATGGTGATCCCGGAGGGCAGGCTCTGGCCTGCGAGGGCGTCGCTGAGCTTGCCGTCGAGCCGGTTGGTGAAGATCGTGCCGAAGATCGCCACGCCGAACGAGGCACCGATCGAGCGGAAGAACGTCGCGCCTGACGTGGCGACGCCGAGATCCTCGTAACCGACGGCGTTCTGCACGATCAGGACCAGGACCTGCATGACCAGGCCGAGACCGACACCGAAGACGAAGAAGTACGCGTTCATCTCCCAGGTGCCGGTGGTCTCCTTCAACTGGTGCAGGAGCAGCAGGCCCAGCGAGGTGATCGCGGTGCCGGCGACGGGGAAGATCTTCCAGCGGCCCGTACGGGAGACGATCTGGCCGGAGATGGTCGAGGACAGGAGCAGGCCGAAGACCATCGGCAGCATGTGCACGCCCGACATGGTCGGCGAGACACCCTTGACGACCTGCAGGAACGTCGGCAGATAGGTCATCGCGCCGAACATCGCGAAGCCCACGACGAAACTGATCGCCGCCGACAGCGTGAAGGTGCGGATCCTGAACAGCTTCAGCGGGAGCACCGGCTCGACGGCCTTGCGCTCCACCGCGATGAACGCCACGAGCAGGACGGCGCCGAGCACCGCGAGCCCGATGATCTGCGCGGAACCCCAGGCCCAGGTGGTGCCGCCGAGCGAGGCCACGAGAACCAGGCAGGTGGCGACCGAGGCGATCAGGAACGTACCGAGGTAGTCGATCTTGTGCGGCCGTACGGTGTGCGGGATGTGCAGCGCGGCGGCGATCACCAGGAGTGCGACGATGCCGATCGGCAGGTTGATGTAGAAGACCCAGCGCCAGCTCAGATGGTCCACGAACAAGCCGCCGAGCAGCGGGCCGAGCACGCTGGTCGCGCCGAAGACGGCGCCGAACAGGCCCTGGTACTTGCCGCGGTCGCGCGGCGAGACGATATCGCCGACGATCGCCATCGAGAGCACCATCAGACCGCCGCCGCCCAGGCCCTGCAGGGCCCGGAAGCCGATCAGCTGCGGCATGTTCTGCGCGATACCGCACAGCGCCGAGCCGATCAGGAAGATCACGATCGCGGTCTGGAAGAGCTTCTTGCGTCCGTAGAGGTCGCCGAGCTTGCCCCACAGAGGTGTCGCGGCGGTCGACGCCAGCATGTACGCGGTGACCACCCAGGACAGGTGCTGCATCCCGCCGAGGTCGCTGACGATCGTCGGCAGCGCGGTCGAGACGATGGTCTGGTCGAGTGCCGCGAGCAGCATGCCGAGCAGCAGCGCCCCGATCGAGACCATGACGCTGCGCTGTGTCTGTCCCGCGCCGGGCACGGCCACGGCGGGGGTGCCCGCGCCGCTCACGTCCTGGGCCATCGACGTCTCCTTGCTGCCGCGGCCGGCGCCCGGCACCGGCTCCGACTGGTGCGTCTGATTCCATCCTGGTCGGGATGGGCCGTTATGGCCTGTTGGGAGAGGGCTCAGGACGTGGGGTCGCTGGGCCTTGTGCGACGGGAGCTGCATAATCGCTGGGAGCTCTAGGGAGGGGACCCCAGCGGTGAGCGGATTGACGTGCCCTGAGTGCGGCGCGCCCAGGGACAGAAGCGGTGCGCCGCAGTGCGGCTGCGCGCAGCGTGCGGCCGATGCGCTGCGCGACGGGCGGGCCGCCGTCGCGGCGGCGGGCGTGGCGGCGTCGGAGGGCTTCCATCCGCTGCGCACACGGCCCCATGTGTCGCTGTCGCCGGAGGCCGAGGCCACGGACGACACGGCCAGGCTGCCGGTGGTCTACGAGGCGCCGGCGCCGCCCGCGGTGCGTGAACCCCGTGCGGCGGACGTGGAGCGCTTCGTGCCGGGCGGAAGCGGGGCCGGGTACGGAAGCGATGGCGGGTACGGAAACGAGGCCGGGTACAACGAGGCCGGGTACGAGGTCGAGCTGGAACGCGCGACGCCGCAGGTCGGGCCCGAGCCCTCGGCTGCAAGGGGCGGGTCCCGGGGCCGCAGTCGGCGCCCGCGCACCGCGCTGCTCGCGGTCTGCGGGGCGGCGGTCGCCGTGGGGGCCCTGGCGGCCACGGCCAGCGGGTTCTTCTCGGGCGACGAGGACGGCACCAGGGAGCTGGCGCTGCCGGACCGGTCCACCAGCGCCCCGGCGAGCAGTGTCGCGCCGAGCCCGAGCGAGAAGGCCTCGAAGTCGGCGTCCCCGAGCCCGTCGCCCTCGAAGTCGGCCAGTGCGTCCGCGTCCGCGTCCCCCTCGGCCCCGCCGTCCAAGACGCCGAGCGCTTCCCCCTCGCCCACGCTCAAGGCCTCGGGCACGGTGACGACGTCCCAGCCGCCGCAGAGCGCCGGGGCGCTGCAGCTGGGCGACAGCGGCCCCGAGGTGGAGCGGATGCAGGGAATGCTGCGGGACGTCTGGGTCTACCACGGCCGCCCGGACGGGAACTTCGACGACAAGACCCGGGACGCCGTCGAGATGTTCCAGGTCTGGTACGGCGTGGACGAGGACCCGAAGGGCGTCTACGGTCCCGCCACGCGGGCCGCCCTCGAGCGTGCGGCCGGGGACGGGGACGGCCAGCGGGACTGAGCGTCCTCGCCCCCTGCGCCCGGACTGAGCGCCCCGCCCCTGCGCCCGTCGGATCAGCCTTCGTCCCGCGCCCGGTGCCACTCCCGTACGGCCTCGTCGATATCCACAGGGCCCCGCCCCAGCGCCGGTCCGGGCGGCGGTCGGCGCAGGAAGACGGGGAGCTTCTCCTCGTGCATCTTTTTGCGGATCCACCACAGTTCGTCGTACGGCCGGTCAAGACCCGCCAGGGGCTTGCCCGCACCGGGCAGGCGCGCGAAGTCACCGCGCGCCTCGGCCTCGCGGCTGTGACATTGTGCGGCTCCGCCGCGTGGGTTGGTCGACGAAGGACTCGAAGCTGACACCAGGGGGCTTACGCTCGGTCATGGCTCAAGTGTGGCAAAGGTGCGCGCGAGCGTCCCGGCCGAAGGTGTGGCCTCGGTCACGCGGCCGGACGTGCGGCGCGCTCTAAGATGCGGCGGCGCGCGTCAACCGCGCCGTATTTTCCGTGACTTGAAGGAGCGCAGGTGCTCGAGCTCACCATGGCCTCGGTCTCGCAGGCGGACGCAGGAGCTACGGCCGGGATGGCCATGGCGGACGCGGACAGCACCCCGGGGGCGGTGCTGCGGGTCGGCCGCGACCGTACGGTGTGCCGGCTCGCGCCGCCCGAGGACTGGCTGTTCATCTCGCGTACGCATCTGGAGTTCCTGTGCGGACCCGACGGTGTCTGGCGCGTGACCTGGCTGCTCGGCTCGCACCCGGACCCGGCCTCCGAAGTGCAGGTCCGGGTCGGGCAGCAGCACCAGCCGCTCGCCTACGGGGCCACGATGGCGCTGCCGCACGGCGGATCGGGTGAGGTGATCATCCAGGACCGCACGAGCCCGCGCACGGTCAACGTGGGCTTCTACCACGAGATATGAGGGACCGTCACCGAGGGCTCAGACGCGTTCCAGTGGCCGGTGCGGGCCGTCCGGGAGTTCGGCCTTGATCGCATCGCCGGGGCGGACCTGGCCGCCCTCGCGTACGACCGTCATGATGCCCGCCTTGCGGATGAGCGCGCCGTCCTCGTCGCGGAACACGACCTGCTTGAGCAGCCCGTCCTGATAGCCGTCGATCTGCACGCACGGATTGCGCAGCCCGGTGACCTCGAGGACCGCCTCGTCGCCGATCCGCAGCAGGGTGCCGGTGGGCAGGCCGAGCAGGTCGATTCCGCTGGTGGTGATGTTCTCGCCGAGCGCGCCCGGCACCACCTCGTGTCCCTGCTCGGCGACCTCGGCGAACAACTCCTCGTGGATCAGGTGCACTTGGCGCAGATTGGGCTGCGTCGGGTCCTGGGCGACCCGCGAGCGGTGCTTCACGGTGACGCCCGCGTGGACGTCGCCCTCGACGCCGAGCCCGGCGAGCAGCGTGATGCTGTCGCGGTTCGGCTTCGTGAAGGAGTACGTGGCGTTGCTGCTGACCGCCCTCACGGCGCCCTGGTTGTCCCTGCTCACGTCCATGCCCAAGCCCCCTGGTTGCCCCTGCTCATGTCCACGCCCAAGCCCCTGCCCGCTGAAACGGATCTGCCGCGACCCTAATCGAGCGGCGGCGGAGTCCATACGGGCGGGGGCGGGGTGACCGTCCGCCGGGCCCGCGTGACCGCGCGCCAGATGATCGCGGTGAGCAGCAGCAGGGCCGTGCCGCCGATGGTGACGATCCATGCGGGGATCCCCGCCCAGCGCAACAACTCCTCGTCGTAGAGGACCTCTTGATACGGCTCGTCCGTGGCGGTCCGGCGCAGTTCGTGGTCGCCGGCGATGTCCGAGGGCTGGGGGAAGATCTGCTCGATCGCCGTGAGATACCGCGTCCGCCCGCCGGCGAAGGAGTCGAGCGCCGGGCCCGCAGAGGCGCCCAGCCGTCCCGCGTACGTGACATCCGGCAGGTACCCGCCGATCGCCGAGCGCGTCTCCATCCGGTGCGCGGCCAGCACGTACAGTTCCAAGGCTTGCGGCTGCTGGGCCAGTCGGGACAGGCGCATCGGATAGACGAGGCGGTCGCTCGCGAACGAGATCCGCAGCGGGTCGAGCGCGCCGCCGAGCGTCGAGCTGCCGCCCTCGTCCGGTGCGAGGCGGATCGCCACGTAACTCCAGCCCTGATCGACGTACGGGCGCAGCGCCTGCGACAGCCGCTCGGGCAGCCGGAAGCCCTCCTGCTCCAGCCAGTCGGCCAGCGCGTCCGGGTCGGACGCGGTCAGCCGGGCCACGTCGAAGGGCCCGAGCCGTTCGCGTCCCGTGACGCCCACCGGCGCCGGGCTCTCGGGAGCGCCGGCCCCCGCGCCGTCGCCCACCTCAGGATCCGAGAAGGGGAAGTCGCCCTCGCGCGGCCAGAAGTAGCGGCGCTCCTTGTGGACGGGCGCGGTGAGTTCGGCGAGCTCGTCGAAGAGCGCACGGTCGCCGAGCCGCACATCGGCGCGTGACGGCACCGGCATGATCCACGCGGCTTCGCGGGCGTCGCCCCGTACGGAGAGACGCATCGCGATCTCCTCCCGCTCGCCGTCCCAGCGCACCGCCGAGACCTCGCGGTCCACCGAGATCGAGGAGCCCTCGCCCGGCACCATGGCCCCGCACCCGCAGGCGTACGCGGGGCTGATCAGCGAGCCGAGGAGGAGCGCGAGGAGTGCGAGCAGAACCGCCGCGATCCGCCGTCCACGTGGGACGGCCGGCCCCGGGTCGCTCCTGACAGTGGCCGGCCGTTCCCCGAACCCGAAGTGCATGTGCCCATCCCCCCGTACAGAGTCACGGGCACAGACGGCCGCCTACCGTGCGCCGGTTCCCACCAGGACCTTCTCGCCGGCGGTGGTCTTCGGGCCGTTCGCCGCCCGCAGCTGGCGCGCCTCGGCCTCCGTCTCCACGGCCGGCGGCGACCCGGGCAGCGGACGCCCGGCCGACTCCGGCATCAGCCAGGCGGCGATCCCGCCGATGACGGCCGCGCCCATGAGGTAGTACGCGGGGATCATCAGGTTGCCCGTGGTGGCGATCAGCGCCGCCGCGATCAGCGGGGTCGTGCCGCCGAAGAGCGAGACGGAGATGTTGAAGCCGACGGACAGCGAGCCGTAGCGGACCTTCGTCGGGAAGAGTGCGGGCAGCGCCGACGGCATCGACGAGGTGAAGCCCACCAGAAGCAGTCCGAGGCCCGCGAGACCGAGCGCGATCGCCCAGGTCGAGCCCGCGCGGATCAGCAGGAGGGCGGGCACCGACAGGAGGACGAAGCCGGCGCAGGCGCCGCCGATGACGACGCGATGGCCGAAGCGGTCGTTGACCCGGCCCATCGGGATCTGGACGGCCATCATCAGGACCATCACGCCGATGAGGATCAGCGTGCCGTGCGTGGCGTCGTAGCCGAGTTCCTCGCTGAGGAAGGTCGGCATGTACGAAAGCAGCATGTAGTCGGTGACGTTGAAGACCAGGACGAGCCCGATGCAGAGCATCATCGCCCGGCCGTTGCCCACGAACATCTCGCGCAGCTTCGGCTTGGGCAGCGCCTTCTGCTTCGCCTCGGCCTCGTCGGCGAGCGCCTGGAAGGCGGGGGTCTCCTCGAGCTTCATCCGTACGTACAGACCGATCAGACCGACCGGGCCCGCGATCAGGAACGGGATGCGCCAGCCCCAGCCGTACAGGTCGGGCTCGGCCATGAACGTGGTGAGGGCCGTCGCGAGCAGGGCGCCCGCGACATAGCCGACGAGCGTGCCGAACTCCAGGAACGAGCCGAAGAACCCGCGCTTCTTGTCCGGCGCGTACTCGGCGATGAAGGTGCACGCGCCGCCGTACTCACCGCCGGTCGAGAAGCCCTGCACCATGCGCGCCAGGATGAGCAGCACGGGAGCCCAGACGCCGATGGCGTTGTACGAGGGGATCAGGCCGATCGCGAAGGTGCCCGCCGCCATCATGATCATGGTGAGGGCGAGGACCTTCTGGCGGCCGATGCGGTCGCCGAGCGGTCCGAAGAAGGCACCGCCGATCGGGCGCACCAGGAAGGCCGCGGCGAAGGTGCCGAGCGCCGAGAGCACCTGGGCAGTGCTGGACGCCTCGGGGAAGAAGACATGGCCGATCGTGACGGCGAGATAGCCGTAGACGCCGAAGTCGAACCACTCCATGGCATTGCCGAGCGCGGCCGCCTTCACGGCGCGCTTCACGAGCGCGGGGTCGGTGACGGTGACGTCGCCGACGGGCGGCTGCGGAGTTTCGGACGGTTGCCGGTCCAGAGTGGTGGGTGACATGAGAGTCGACCATAGGACCCGGTTGCCCGGTTACGTGCCGTGTGCGGTCCTTTGCGTACTGATGGGAAACCCCCTCCTGCCAGGCCTGACGTATGCAAGATCAATCCTGGATGAGCGCACGCTTTGTGACCTTTGTCGCGCGCTGCCGCCGCAACCGCAGCCTCCGCGAAGCGGCTCGGGACGCACGCGAAGCAGCCTCGGACGCACGCGAAGCAGCCATGCACGCGCGCGAAGCAGCCACGGACGCCCGCGAAGCAACCCAGCACCCCCGCCGGCGGCGTCTTTCTCCCAAAGGCGGGGATACGCGCAGATGAAGGAGCGGCTGGGGGAGGGGGCCGGGCGACCGTGGTGAACGCGGAGCGCAGCGAGCGGCAGTCAGTCCTCGGGACGGGCGCCCCGATCGGCCGGATCGCGGCCGCGAGCGTCGCGTTATGGCTGCTCGCGGCGGTCCTCGGCGCCCGCCAGATCGCGGCCGTGCTGCGCTCGCCGCCCGGTGAGCGGCTGATCGAGCTGGAGAACTGGATCGGACCGCTCGGGGTCCTCCAGGTCCGCGGCTCCCTCTATGCCGGCGGGGAGTTCAGCGGCACGCCCTTCACCGGACTCGTCCTCAGACCGCTGAAGCAGTCGGCCGAGCACTCGCTCGGCGTCTTCTGGGCCTTCGGCACCCTGCTCCTGGTCGCCCTCATCGGAGTCGTCGCGGCCCGCGCCCTGCCCGCCCCGGTCACCCGTCGCGCGGCGCTGCTCGGGGCGCCCGTCGCGATCGTCCTCATGATGCTGTCGCTGCCGGTGCGCAACACCCTGCACCTCGGGCAGACCAGCATCATCCCCGTCCTCCTCGTGCTGCTCGGCTGCTTCACCGCCCGCGGCGAACGCACCGCCGGTGTCCTGATCGGGATCGGCGCGGCCCTCCAGCCCACGGTGCTGCTGTTCGCCCCGCTCCTGTGGTGCACAGGCCGCCGCCGTGCCGCCGTCAGCGCCGCCGGCACCTTCGCCGCCGCGACCGCCCTGGCCTGGGCGGCCATGCCCCATGACTCCTGGACGTACTGGGTGCACCATCTGGCGGGCGCGGGCCTCGGCGGCGCCCCCGCCCAGGTCTCCAACCAGTCCCTGCACGGCGCGCTCCTGCGGCTGGGCCTGCACGGGCCGGGCGAGACGGCCGTCTTCGCCGCGCTCGGCATCGTGGTCGCCTCCGTGGGGCTGCGCCGCGCCGTGCACTATGCGCGCGACGGGCAGCTGCTCCTCGCCGTGGCCCTGACCGGCTGCGTGGCGGTCGCCGTCTCGCCGACGGCCTGGCAGCACCAGCTCCTGTGGCTGCTGCTCGCGGTGGTCGGCCGCGTCGGCACCAAGGCGGCCTCTCGGCTCGTGTGGCCGGCGGCCGTCGTGGTGGTGATGACGCTGCCGGCCAAGGTGATCCTGCTGGACCGGGCGGTCCTCTTCCCGCTGCGGGACAACCTGCTCCTCCTCACGGCCCTGGCCGCCGCCTGCGCCGTCCCGTTCCTGAGCCGCACCTCGCCGTACTTCCGCGACCCGATCCGTACGGACTACGCGATCCCCGTCGACGCCCGCTGGAAACGGATCCCCCTCCTGCCGCTGTGGCGCCGCGCCCTGACCCGCCCGAACCTGCTGCTCGAACTGCTCCTGATCCGCGTCTTCTACTGGGCGTACTCGCAGGTCCGGCTGGCCGCGACAGCCGGCCGCGAACAGGCCGAGGCGCACGGGACGCAGATCTTCGAGCTCGAAAAGGCGCTCTTCCTCGACATCGAGCTGTGGCTCAACCACGTGGTGGCGCGCACCCCTTGGCTCGAAGCGGCGATGAACTCCTACTACACGTCCTTCCACTTCGTGGTGCCGCTCGTGATCCTCGCCGTCCTCTACCGCCGCCGCCCCGCCGACTACCGCTGGGCCCGCAGCGCCCTGGGCCTGGCCACGCTGCTCGGCCTGGCCGGCTTCTGGCTCTACCCGCTCGCACCGCCGCGCCTGATGCCGGACCTCGGTTTCGTCGACACGATCCACGGAGTCCAGGACTTCACGCGGCCCGGCTACGGGGCGATGACCGCGCTCACGAACCAGTACGCGGCCATGCCCTCGCTGCACTTCGGCTGGGCGCTGTGGTGCGGTCTGGTCCTCGCGGTGCTCGCCTCGCGGTGGTGGCTGAAGGCGCTCGGCCTGCTCCATCCGACGCTCACCCTGGTGGTGATCGTGGGCACGGCCAACCACTGGATCCTGGACGCGGTCGGCGGTGCGCTCGTCGTCGGCGCGGGCTTCTTCCTCGTCCACGTGCTGTCGGGGCCGCGCAGGACGAAGGAGCCGGCGCCCGGGGCGGCAGCGGAGCCGCTCAGCAGCGCTCGGGAGGCCGCCATCCGTACGCCGAGCTGATCCGGTACTCGCCGGGACCGTCGACTTCGAGCCGTACGAACTCACCGTCCCGCGCGAGACAGCCGCCCGAGGTGGTCAGCCACGGCGAGTACGCGACCTTGACCGTCATCGAGCCCTTCGCCGAAGCCCGGACGACCAGCGAGGTCTCATCGGAACGCAGCACCTCGGCCGCCCCGGAGACCAGCGGTTCGGCGTCCCGCACGCGGAACACCTTCCAGTGCTCGTCCTGCCACACGGGCTCCAGGAACCCGGGACCGCCGCGCACCAGCGCCGCCTCCCGCTCGGCGGGCCCGTCCGGGCGGGCGTTCTTCGGCAGCACGACCAGGCCGACGGCCCACCGGTCGAGCCAGTCCTTGTACGCCTCGGGCGAGAAGGCGCCGTCCGGCACACCCGCGCCCGGATAGCCGTCGTAGAACAGCGGTCCGCGCTCGACGTCGGCCTGCCGGTTCCAGCCCTTGGCCAGGTTGACGTGCGGCGCGAGCAGCACCGACTCGCGATGGTCGCGGGCAGGCACGACCTCGACCCGGGTGCGGTCCGCGCCGAGCCCGTCCAGGGCCTCGACCAGGGAGTCGGTGTGCTGCGCCCAGGCCGGGACCTTGGTGTAGACGACGATGTCGTCCACCGCTTTCTGCGTCACCCAGTAGACCGAGAACACCAAGGTCAGCACGTACGCGACCCGCTTGACGCGATCCGCGCGGCGCTGCGGCCCGGAGGGCTTCGCGGGCAGGCACGCGAGCAGCACGGCGGGCGCGATCAGCTGCGCGAACCGCTCCACGTTCGTCCCGATCGGCGAGGCGATCAGATACGTGAGCACCACGCCGAGCGCGTAGACCGCCGCACCCGCCTTGAGCGTGCGCCACTTGGCCGGCGCGACGAGCAGCACGGCCGCGCAGAACAGCACGGGCGCCAGGATCCGCCCCCACCCCATGGGCTGCACACCCTCGAAAGGGAACAGCAGCGTCGTCAGGCCGACCACCACGAACGGCGGCAGCAACAGCGACAGGGCCCGCCCCCAGTCCCGCACGAGCAGAAAGGCCGCACCCACCACGACCAGATAGAGCCCCGCGACCGGTGACCCCATGGTCGCGAGCGCCGCGCACAGGCCCGCCCACCAGATGCGCCGCGCCCCGATCAGGAGCACACAGGCGCCGAGCGCGAACGCGATGCCGAGGGCGAAGGTGGTGCGCCCCGAGATGACGTTGCAGCACAGGGCGTACGAGGTGAGCAGGGCCGGCCACAGCGGCCGCGCGATCCCCGTGCGCACCCACAGCATCCCGCCCAGCCAGCCCGAGGCGAGACCGGAGAGCAGCGTCACCGTCTGCACGCCGAGCGCGGCCATCAGATACGGGGAGATCAGGCTGTAGTTGGCGGTGTGCAGTCCGCCGTACCAGGACAGGTTGTACGGGGAGCCCGGGTGCTCGGCCACGAAGTCGGCCCAGGCCTGCTGGGCGGCGAGATCCCCGCCGCCCTTCGCGAACACCAGCCACCACACCGCGTACAGGGGAAGCAGGGCGAGCGTCGAGAGCAGCGGCACCCGGTGGCGGACATGCCAGACGGCGCGGTCCGCGGCCGCGGCGGGCGACCGGGGGTGCGACGGTGACGACAGGGCGTCCTGGGCCATGGGTGACGGCTTTCGGTCCGGCGGATGAGCTGGGCAACCTCGTAGACGCTAGCCAGCCGCAATCCGTTCAGGCACCCGGCCCCCGCTTCCGGGCGATTTGCGCAGGCCGGCACGGAACCGCGGGCCAACTCCGGGGCCGGGACGCGTAGTAACGGGTTCTAGCTGTGGCAAGGGTTGTGCGGAGATCTTTTACGCGCAAGTGGAGTGCGGGAACGGTGGCTGTGCGTGCAAGACCCTTGCGGTGGACGGGCCTGAGTCGTGAGACTGTCCCGGTAACTAGAACGCGTACTAGTTCTTGAGTCAGAAACAGACCTGAGGTCGAAGGCTCGGCCGGGCGGGGTGCCGGGACACCCCCACGGACCGCAACACGTCACTTGAGGAATCAAGGCGGCAAGCAGCCGGCTCGCGAAAGCGGCGGCGGGCCGGCCGCGAAGGAGGGCTCATGGCCGCGGAACCCGTCATCGTCGAAGCAGTGCGCACACCCATAGGCAAGCGCGGGGGCTCGCTCGCCAATCTCCATCCCGCCTACCTCCTGGGCGAGACCTACCGTGAACTGCTCGCGCGCACCGGGATCCAGCCGGACTGCGTCGAGCAGATCGTCGGCGGCACGGTCACCCACGCCGGCGAGCAGTCGATGAACCCGGCCCGCACGGCCTGGCTCGCGATGGGTCTGCCGTACGAGACGGCCGCGACGACCGTGGACTGTCAGTGCGGCTCCTCGCAGCAGGCCTCGCACATGACGGCCAACATGATCGCGGCCGGTGTGATCGACATCGGGATCTCCTGCGGTGTCGAGGCCATGTCCCGCGTACCGCTGGGCTCGGGCTCCAAGCACGGTCCGGGCAAGCCGATGCCGGAGGAGTGGAACGTCGATCTGCCCAACCAGTTCGAGGCCGCCGAGCGCATCGCCCGCAACCGGGGGCTGACCCGCGAGAACGTGGACTCGCTCGGGCTGATCTCGCAGGAGCGGGCGCAGATCGCCTGGGCCGAGGAGCGGTTCAAGCGCGAGACCTTCGCCGTCCAGGTGCCGACCACCGAGGACGAGCAGCGCGCCGGACAGGGCATGTGGCGGCTCGTCGACCGTGACGAGGGGCTGCGCGACACCTCGATGGAGGCCCTCGGCGGCCTCAAGCCTGTGATGCCCACCGCCGTTCACACGGCAGGGAACTCCTCCCAGATCTCCGACGGCGCCGCCGCCATCATGTGGGCCTCGAAGCGGATGGCGCGCGCCCTGAAGCTCAAACCGCGCGCCCGGATCGTCGCCCAGGCCTTGGTCGGCGCGGACCCGCACTACCACCTCGACGGTCCGATCGACGCGACCCGTGCGGTGCTGGGCAAGGCCGGGATGTCGCTCAAGGACATCGACCTCGTGGAGATCAACGAGGCCTTCGCGTCCGTCGTCCTGAGCTGGGCCCAGGTCTTCGAGCAGGACCTGGAGAAGGTCAACGTCAACGGCGGCGCCATCGCCCTCGGCCACCCCGTGGGCGCGACGGGCGCCCGCCTGATCACGACCGCGCTGCACGAACTGGAGCGGCGCGACAAGGAGTTCGCCCTGATCACCATGTGCGCGGGCGGGGCGCTGGCCACGGGGACGATCATCCAGCGGCTCTGAGGTCGCCGGGACGGTCCGGGAAATCCCCCGTATCCAGGTGTAGTTGAGTACACCCCGGGTTCCGGGGGCTGGTCGGATGGGTCCGGACGCGGTCGCGTACGACCATCTCCTCATGACGACGAACCGGACGCACCAGACGACCGACTCCCGTGGTACGCACCGCACTTCACGTGGTCTCAGGGCCGCCGTCGCCGCCTGCGCGGCGGTCGCCCTGGCCGCGACCCTGACCGCTCCGGCCTTCGCCGAGGCCCGCCCCGCGCCCGTGGCACCTGTGCACCAGGAGCGTGGCGACCTCCTGCGCGTGGAGCCCGTCGCGGAACTGGACAAGGCGGAGGTCGCCGCGTTCCTCGCACGGGCCGGGATCGGCGACGGCACCGTACGGCACGGGGTGCGCGCGTACCGCCTGACCTACCGCACGATCGACACCGACGGACGCCCCACCACCGCCACCGGACTGCTCACCCTGCCCGTCGGCGGCGAACGGCGGCTCGACCTCGTGTCCGACACCCACGGCACCATGGTCCACCGCGACTACGCGCCCTCGGTCGCGGCCGACTTCGGCAAGCTGCCCTCGTATCTGCACGCCTCGGCGGGCCGTGCCGTCGCCGCCCCGGACTACCTCGGACTCGGCAAGGGCCCGGGCACCCATCCGTACATGGACACCCGCTCGGCCGTCACCGCCTCGGTCGACATGCTGCACGCGGCCCGCACCGCGGCACAGCGGCTGCACCGGCCGCTGACCGGTGACGTGTACGCGACCGGCTTCTCGCAGGGCGGCCAGGTCGCCATGGCGCTCGGCCGCGACCTGAGCTCCGGGCAGGCCCGCGGCTTCCGGCTGCGCGCCCTCGCCCCCGTCGCCGGACCCTACGACCTCACCGGCGAAGAGGTGCCGGCGCTGTACGACGGCCGGGTCAACGACATCAGCGGCCTCTTCTACGTCTCGTACTTCCTCGTCGCCCAGAACCGGCTGCACCCGCTCTACAGCGACCCCTCCGAGGCGTTCCGCGCCCCTTACGACGAGCGCATCGAGGCGCTCTTCGACGGGGAGCACCACGAGGAGGACGTGATCACGCAGCTGCCGGGAAGCGTGAAGGAGCTGCTCACCCCGGAGTTCTACGAGTGGATGCGGGACCCCGACGGAGCGCTCCTGACCGCCCTGAGGAGCCAGGACGACAGCTGTGACTGGAAGCCGAAGGCGCCGGTGCGCCTGTACGCGTCGGCCGGCGACACCGACGTACCGATCGGCAACGCCCGCAGCTGCGCCGCCGACCTCGCCCGCCACGGGGTGCGGGCGCCCGTGCTCGACCAGGGCGCGGTGGACCACTTCGGATCGTTCAAGAAGGGCGGCCCGAAGACGGTGGCCTGGTTCGACCGGCTCGCGCGGTAGGTGCCGGTCCGGACGACGACGGTAGGTGCTGGTCCGGACGACGACGGTAGGTGCTGGTCCGGACGACGACGGTAGATGCCGGTCCGGACGACGACGGTAGGTGCCGGTCCGGACAACGACGAAGCGGGAGGGGCCCCCCCCGCGGGGGGGGGGCGGGGCGGCCGGCGGCCTTGGGTCGCCCGGCCGTCCACGGG
>NZ_JAEIMH010000027.1:99602-102581 GCF_016464295.1 Streptomyces sp. N35
AGGTGGCCGGCCGGGCCGACGACGGAGGGTGCCGGCCCGGACAACGGCGAAGCGGCCGCCCCCCACGAGGAGGGGCGCCCGCTTGCGTCGGTCATTCAGGGTCCGGCTCAGTACCAGTGGTGCTGCTGCCAGAAGTTCCACGCGCCGACCGGGGAGCCGTAGCGGGAGTTCATGTAGTCGAGGCCCCACTTGATCTGGGTGGCCGGGTTGGTCTGCCAGTCGGCGCCCGCGGACGCCATCTTCGAGCCCGGAAGCGCCTGGACCAGGCCGTACGCGCCGGAGGACGCGTTCGACGCGGTGTGGTTCCAGCCGCTCTCACGGGAGACGATCTGGCTGAACGCGTTGTACTGCGCCGGGTCCGGGATCATCTGCCGGGCGATCGCCTGAGCCGAGCCCGCGGCGGCCGGGGCGGCGGGCGGGGCCGCCTGCACGGGCGCGGGCTGGGCGGGGGCCGCCATGAAGAGCAGACCCGGGGGGGGGGCGCCCCCCACGGGGGGTGCGACGGCCTTCTTCGGGGAAGCGATACGGCGGATGCTGGCGAGAGACACGGAGAACCTTCCGGTCGGGAACAGGGCAGTCGCAGGCAAGCCGGTACCGCGGGGACAGTGCGGAGGGGTTTGCCGGGGCGGGGCCGTGGGGGCCGCCGTGCCCTGCGACTCCTCCAGAGAAGCAGGGCTGTTACGTCGCCGCAATGACCCCTCTTACTAGTGGCCCTCGCACCAGGGGCGTAACGGCCCCAATCTCGCCGAACCCCTTGTAATCGCAGGTCAGACACCCTGTGAGACCCCTAGGGGAAGAGGCTCTGAGGCCTACTATCCCGGCTCGTAAAGGACCTTGGTCCTGTGGGCGGGGTCACCTGGGAAGGACCCCTACTGTTACGTAGGGCTAGGAGTCGTTACGGTTTTTCGGGGGTTTTTGTATCGGTTTCGCCGCCTTGGCCGAACGTGACCGGCACCTCGAAGGCCGCTTTGCGTGTCGCCCGCCGCAGTGCCTTGAGGATCGTCGGCCCGAGCGTCAGCGTCAGGACCACCGTGATCGCGGCCCGGCCCAGGTCCCAGCCCATGGAGGTGGCGAGGCAGTAGGCGAGGTAGCGGGCGAGGTTCTCGTGCAGCGGGTCACCCGGAACGAAGGAGATCCCCGAACCGAGGCCCCCGACGATCGGCCAGCCGTACAGGTTCATCACGAAGCCGTACGCGAAGGAGGCGACCGCCCCGTACAGCGCGAGCATTCCCATCTCGGCCCGCCCCCGCAGCCGGTCCGCGCCCGGCAGCAGGCCCGCACCCATGGCGACCCAGCCCATGGTCATCATCTGGAACGGCATCCAGGGCCCGACCCCGCCGGTCAGAAGCGCGGACGCGAAGAGGGTCACGGATCCGAGGACGTAGCCGAAGCCCGGCCCGAGCACCCGGCCGGCCACGATCATCAGGAAGAAGGTCGGCTCCAGACCGGCCGTCCCCGCACCGAGCGGCCGCAGCGCGGCGCCCACCGCGGCGAGCACACCGACCATGGCGATGGCCTTGGCGCCGATCCCGCTCTCCGAGATGGTCGCGAGCACGACCCCGAGCAGAAGGGGGAGCAGGGCGGCGAACAGCCAGGGGGCGTCCTTGGCGTGCGAGACACCCGACTGCGGGTCGGCGAGCAGGGGCCAGCTGAAGGCGAAGAACCCTGTCACGCTGACGAGCAGCAGCGCCGCGACCGACTTCGGCCCGAGGCGCACGGCCCGCACCTGCGCGGTCACGTGCCCTCCCCGATGGCCGTGCGTCCCTGGCTGGTCACGTGCCCTCGGATGGCCGTGCGTCCCTGGCCGTGGGTGGCCGTGGGTACCTGGCCGGTCACGTGCCATCGGACAGTCGTGCGTCCCTGGCCGGTCACGCGCCCTCCGATGGCCGTGCGTCCCTGGCCGCGGGTGGCCGTGGGTACCTGCCCGGTCACGCGCCCTCCCCGATCGCTGTGCGCACCTGGCCGACCGTGAGCCACGGCAGCGGCGCGAGGATCTTGCCGACCTGCGGGGCGAACGCCGGCGAGGACATCACGACCTCCTCGGTCGGCCCGTCCGCGACCACCTCGCCCTCGGCGAGGATCACCACGCGGTGGGCCAGTTCGGCGGCGAGTTCCACGTCATGGGTGGCGAGCACGATCGCGTGCCCGTCGGCGGCCAGTCCTCTCAGTACGGTCACGAGCCGGGCCTTCGCCGCGTAGTCCAGACCGCGCGTCGGCTCGTCGAGAAGCAGGAGCGGGGGCCGGGCGGTCAGCACGACGGCCAGCGCGAGCGCGAGGCGCTGTCCCTCGGACAGGTCGCGGGGGTGGGTGTCGTCAGGGATGCCCGGCAGGAGCTTCTCGACCAGCGCACGGCAGCTCCCGGCCGCGGCGGCCGCGTCCGCGTCGGCGGCCGCGCACTCACCGGCCACGGTGTCGGCGTACAGAAGATCGCGCGGCTCCTGCGGTACGAGGCCCACGCGCCGGATCAGCTCCCGCGGGGCGGTCCTGTGCGGGACGGCCCCGGCGACCCGCACACTGCCGGACGACGGCTCGACGAGTCCGACGAAGGCGGACAGGAGCGTGGACTTCCCGGCCCCGTTGCGACCCATCAGCGCGATGGTCTCGCCAGGGGAGACGGTGAGGTCCACGCGGCGCAGGGCCTCGATCCGCCCGCGGTGCACGCCGAGGGAGGTGGCGGCGGCGGTGCGGTCGGTGAGCGGCGCGGCCCCGCCCGGAGCGGGCGCGGGCTTGCGGCGGCGGAGGGAGAAGCGGCGGCGAGGGGTGTCTGCGGCTCGGGTGCTGGACAGTCCCCGCCCTCCCGGGGGCCGAGCCCCTTCGAGCCTATCGGCGCCCACTGACAACGCCTGCTCCTCGGCCGCCGATGCGAAGCCCTCAGCCGACGGCGCCTGCTCCTCGGCCGCCGATGCGAAGCCCTCAGCCGCTGGCGCCTGCTCCTCGGCCGTCGGCGCGGAGCCCTCAGCCCACGGCGCCTGCTCCTCC
>NZ_JAEIMH010000028.1:0-1959 GCF_016464295.1 Streptomyces sp. N35
GGGGGGCCGCCGCCCCTGGCGGGGCGGGGGGGGGGGGGGGGGGCGGCGGGGGGGGGAGACGGTTCGAACACCAGCGGCCGCCCGGCGCCCGGCCGCGGACTGAGGTCCACGGACCCCACGGGGCGCCTCCGCCGCAGGCCCGGCGGGCCTTGCGGGGCGGGCGAGTCGGGGCGCGGGGGCACGGCGGCCGGCCGGGACAGAGCCTCCGGCGGCAGCGGCCCCGCGGGCACGGGACGCAGCCGGGTGGGGGGCTCGGCCCGCGCCCCGGGGCCCGGGTCGGTGTGGGGGCGGAGGCTGGGGCCGGTGCGGGCGGAAATATCCGGGTTCGGGTCCGTGCGGGGCGAGGCGAAGGCGTCCGGGTGCGACTCGGCGCCAGGTGCGGTGAAAGCATCCCGGCTGCGCTCCGCGCCAGGTGTGGTGAAAGCATCCCGGCTTCGCTCCGCGCCAGGGCCGGCGGAAGAGTCACGGTCGCCCTCGGTACGGCTCACGGCGACGGCGGATGGTTGCGTACGGGAAGGTGAACTGCCCGGGCCGCGGCCCGCGTCGGTCCGCTCGGCGTCCGTATCGCCTCCGACAGTCGGTGCACCCGCCGGCCGCGGCGGCGCAGGGGGCATCGGCGGTACGGGAGCGGGGGCACCGTCGTCGGCACGCTCGGGGCGCGGCACGGTGCGCCCCGGGAGCCCTTCACCGGAGCTCGCGCGGCGCGCCCGCGAGGCACGCCCGGCGGTGACCGCATCGGCGAGCAGCGGCCCCGTCGACGGCCCACCGGGCAGGGAGCTCTCCGCGCCGCTGCGCACGGGCACGGGAACACCCCCGGCCGGGGTCTCGGGGCCGGCCGGACGCGGCGGCAGCTCGGCGGAGTGCGCGGAGTCGAGGGCGGCGGGATGCGCGGAGTCGAGGGAGGTGGCGTGCGCGGAGGCGGAATCCGCAGGCACACGGTCGGCCGCAGGCGCATGGTCCGGCAGCCGCGACGAAGCGAGCGGCGGAGGCGGAGACGCGGGGCGCGGGGGGATGTCGGCGCGCTGCGCTTCGGTACTCATCCACCCCCCGTTCGCTGAACTCGCGGGTCCGGGCCCGGGGCGATCTCCGGCACGCTCGTCGCCGCCGGTCACGCACGTCCGTCACCTGTGTCGATCACCTGTGGGGACAGGCCCGTTCCTCCCTGCCTGCGCGTCACTCTACGGTCTCGTGCTGTGCACGCGGGAACCAGTCCGCAGGTCAGGGGTGATCTGTCCGGATCATCCCCCTACCAAGGGGTAATCGTGTCTGGCAGGCTTCGTTCATGACCGCCCTGGCATCAGACCGCGCCCGCTACGACCGCGCCACCGCCGAGCTCGACGCCCCGCTCGCCGTCGTCGACCTCGAGGCGTTCGACGCCAACGCCGACGACCTCGTCCGCCGGGCCGCCGGCAAGCCGATCCGGGTGGCGAGCAAGTCCGTACGCTGCCGTGCCCTGCTCGAAAGGGTCCTGGCCCGGGACGGTTTCGCCGGGATCATGTCCTTCACGCTCGCCGAGTCGCTGTGGCTGGCGCGCTCCGGCTTCGAGGACGTCCTGCTCGCCTACCCGTCCGCGGACCGCGCCGGTTTCGCCGAGCTCGCCGCCGATCCGAAGCTGGCCGCCGCGGTGACCGTGATGGTCGACGACCCGGCGCAGCTCCGGCTGATCGACGCGGCGCGGGGCGGCGGGCGCGAGGAGGTACGGGTCTGTCTGGAACTCGACACCGCGCTCAAGCTCCTGGGCGGCCGGGTCCGTATCGGGGCGCGCCGTTCCCCGCTGCACTCCCCCGCCCAACTGGCCGATCTGGCACGGGCGGTGGCACGGACGCCCGGGTTCCGGCTCGTCGGGATCATGGCGTACGAGGGTCATATCGCCGGTGTCGGCGACGCACTGTTCGGCCGGCCGGTGAGGTCGCGGGCGATCCGCGCGATGCAGAGCGCCGCCCGGCGCGAGCTGGCGGT
>NZ_JAEIMH010000028.1:1976-38664 GCF_016464295.1 Streptomyces sp. N35
GGGGGAGGGCGGGGGGGGCCCGGCAGGGGGGGGCCCGCGCCCGGGGCGGGGGGGGGGGGCGGGGGGCGTAGGCCGTACGGGCGGTCCGTGCCGTGGCGCCCGACCTGGAGTTCGTCAACGGCGGCGGCACCGGGAGCGTGCAGCACACCGCGGCCGAGGACGCGGTCACGGAGATCGCGGCCGGCTCAGGGCTCTATCTGCCGCGGCTCTTCGACAACTACACGTCGTTCAGCGGGCGTCCGGCCGCCCTGTTCGCCCAGCCGGTGGTGCGCAGGCCGGGCGTCGGGGTCGTCACGGTGCTCGGTGGCGGTTATCCGGCGTCGGGTGCGGCCGGCAAGGACCGCTCGCCGGTCCCGTATCTCCCGGAAGGCCTCTCCTACGACCCGCAGGAGGGCGCGGGCGAGGTGCAGACGCCGCTGCTCGGCTCGCCCGCGGACGATCTGCGGATCGGCGACAAGGTGTGGTTCCGGCACGCGAAGGCCGGTGAACTGTGCGAGCGTTTCGACACATTGCACCTGATCGAGGGCGACCGCGTGACGGCCACCGTGCCCACGTACCGCGGCGAGGGGCACACGTTCCTCTGAGGAGTCCGGCGCCCGGGCGGCCGCGCGCGATGCGCCCGGCGCCGCTCAGGAGGGCTCGATCGTCGAGCCCACTCCCCCGTTCGTACCGCCCGTGTCGCCGATCCGGCGGATGCCCTTGGTGATCTCGTCCATCAGCGAAAGGGGCGGGCCGTCCTCGGCGTCGAAGGCGAAGCGGACCACGATCAGGGCGTCGCTGCCGGGCTTCGGGAAGACCACGGACTGGACATAACCGCCTTCGCCGGCCTCGGTCTTGACCCGCCAGCGCATCAGATAGCCGGTGGAGCCGGCGACGACGACCGGCTCGGCCTTGAGCTCCTGGTGCGAGGTGATGCCGTTGTACGGGCGCCGGTCGATCACATCGCGGTCGTAGGCACGTTTGGCGGCCTCGGCGATATCGGTTTTGGCGGCCACCTCGGGGTCCTCGCCCGCGCCGTCGCGCACGGTCCGCGAGGTGACCCTGCCGTGGTGGCAGAAGCCCGCGTCACCGGGGCAGGAGTAGGTGCCCTCGGTGGTCATGGTGACGGCCTTCTCGACCGTGTTGTCGGGCTTCTCCCAGCCTTCGGGGATGGGCAGCGTGATGCCGTTGAGCTGATCCTCGAGCACCTTCGCGTCCGTCTCGGGAGGCCCCGAAGACTCGGTCTGCGTCGGCTCGGGCTTCTCGTCCGGTGAGGTGGCCTGCGCGGACGGGCTGGTGCGGGTCGAGGCCCCGGGGTCGGACTTGTCGTCCTTGCCCAGGACCACGACCCCGGTGACGATCGACGCGACGAGGACGACCCCGGCCGCGACCAGTGCCACGAGCTTGCCGCGGCCGCCGGAAGCGCCCGTCCCGCCGGTGAACGCCGGCGCGGGCGGGCCGAACTGCCCCGTGTGCTGCGCCGGGTCGGCCGGCGCCAGGCCATGGCCCACGGCCTGCGCCTGTGCGACGCGGGTGTGCGGGGTCCATGCGGTGCCGTCCCACCAGCGTTCATGGGACGGCGCCTCAGGGTCCTGGTACCAGCCGGGCGGCGTCGGGGGCATGCTCATCCGGCCACCCTAGGCGGTGCCGTCCGCGGTGGTACACCGGGTTCTGCGAGGACGGCGCAGCTCGCGTCGACCACCGGGACCACCTCACACAGGGGTCACATACGCACCGGAGATACCGCCGTCCACCAGGAAGTCCGTGGCGTTCACGAACGACGAGTCGTCGCTCGCGAGGAAGGCCACGGCGGCGGCGATCTCGTCCGCCTCCGCGAACCGGCCGACCGGGATGTGCACCAGACGGCGGGCGGCCCGCTCGGGGTCCTTGGCGAACAGCTCCTGAAGCAGCGGGGTGTTGACCGGCCCCGGGCACAGGGCGTTGACCCGGATGCCCTCGCGGGCGAACTGCACCCCGAGTTCACGGGACATCGCGAGCACGCCGCCCTTGGACGCGGTGTACGAGATCTGCGAGGTGGCGGCGCCCATCCGGGCCACGAAGGACGCGGTGTTGATGATCGAACCCCGGCCCTGGCGGCGCATATAGGGGATGGCGGCCTTGCAGCACAGATAGACCGAGGTCAGATTGACCTCCTGGACGCGCTTCCAGGCTTCGAGGCCGGTGTCCAGGATCGAGTCGTCGTCGGGCGGCGAGATACCGGCGTTGTTGAAGGCGATGTCGACCGAGCCGTACGTGTCGTACGCGGTCTTGAAGAGCGCCTCGACCTGTTCGGCATCGGTGACGTCGACCCGTACGAAGGTGCCGCCGACCTCGTCTGCCGCGGCCTTGCCCGCGGTCTCGTCGATGTCGCCGCACACCACGTGCGCGCCCTCGGAGGCGAGGCGGCGTGCCGTGGCGAGGCCGATGCCGCTGCCGGCTCCGGTGATGACGGCGGTGCGGCCGACGAGGCGGCGGCAGCTGGGCTGTTCCGTCACTGCGGGCTGTTCAGTCACTGTGCGGGACCTTCCGTGCTGATGAAGACGTTCTTGGTTTCGGTGAAGGCGGAGAGTGCGTCGGGGCCGAGCTCGCGGCCCAGACCCGACTGGCCGTAGCCCCCGAACGGGGTCCAATAGCGCACGCTGGAGTGCGAGTTGACGGACAGATTGCCCGCCTTGACCGCCCCGCAGACGCGCAGGGCGCGGCCCACGTCGCGGGTCCACAGGGAGCCGGAGAGCCCGTACTCGGTGGCGTTGGCCAGGCGTACGGCGTCCGCCTCGTCCTCGAAGGGCAGGACCACGGCGACCGGTCCGAAGACCTCCTCGACGCAGACCGGAGCCGAGGGGGCCAGGTCCGTGAGGACAGTGGGTGGAAACCAGAAGCCCGGCCCGTCCGGCGCCGTGCCGCGGATCGCCGCCCGCTCGGGCACGTACGCGCGTACCCGCTCCAGCTGGGACTTGGAGATCAGTGGCCCCATCTGCGTCTTCTCGTCCGCGGGGTCGCCGACGACCACGGATTCGACGGCGGGCGCGAGCAGTTCGAGGAAACGGTCGTACACAGAGCGCTGGACGAGGATGCGGGTGCGGGCGCAGCAGTCCTGGCCGGAGTTGTCCAGGAACGACATCGGGGCGGCCGCGGCGGCGGCTTCGACGTCCGCGTCGGCGAAGACGATGTTCGGGCTCTTGCCGCCGAGTTCGAGCGTGAGGCGCTTCACACGGCCGGCGCACTTGGCCATGATCTGCTTGCCGACCCGGGTGGATCCGGTGAACACGATCTTGGCGACGTCCGGGTGCTCCACCAGCGCGTTTCCGGTCACATCGCCCGCGCCGGGAAGCACCTGGAACAGGTGCTCGGGAAGGCCTGCCTCCAGGGCGAGTTCGGCCAGGCGCAGGGCCGTGAGCGGGGTGGTCTCGGCGGGCTTGAGCAGCACGGCGTTGCCGGCGGCGAGCGCCGGGGCGGTGCCCCAGGCGGCGATCGGCATCGGGAAGTTCCACGGTGCGATCACGCCGATGACGCCGAGCGGTTCCTGGAAGGTGACATTGATGCCACCCGCCACGGGGATCTGCCGGCCGGTCAGCCGCTCCACTCCCCCGGCCGCGTACGCGAAGAGGTCACGGGCGTTGCCGGCTTCCCAGCGGGCGTTGCCCACCGTGTGCCCGGCCTCGCGCACCTCCAACTGGGCCAGCTCTTCGATGTGTTCGTCGATGGCGTCGGCCACGCGCCGCAGGATGCGCGCCCGGTCTCCCGGGGCCAGCGCCGCCCAGGAGGCCTGGGCGCGGGCCGCGCGGGCCACGGCAGCGTCGACCTCGGCGGGTGGGGTGGCCGGGACGGTCGCGACCAGCTCTTCGGTCGCGGGGTTGAGTACGTGGTGCTCGTGGAGCAAGTCGGTCCTCACAGATGTACGTACGGACAGGAGGCGAGCGGGCCGGACGAGTCAGTGCCGCTCGAAGGAACGCCGCAGCTCCCAGTCGGTCACGGCCGCGTCGAAGGCGTTCAGCTCGACCCGCGCCATGTTGAGGTAGTGCGCCACGACCTCGTCGCCGAACGCGGCCTTGGCGATCGGGCTGTGCTCCCACAGGTCGGCCGCCTCGCGCAGCGTCGACGGGACGTGCGCGTACTCGGCGGTGTACGCGTTTCCGGCGCAGGCCTCGGGGAGTTCCAGCTTCTGCTCGATGCCGTACAGACCGGCCGCGACCAGACCGGCGACCGCGAGGTGCGGGTTCACATCGCCGCCGGGCAGCCGGTTCTCGAAACGGGTGGAGCGGCCGTGGCCGACCACCCGCAGCGAACAGGTGCGGTTGTCGTGGCCCCAGGCGACGGCCGTCGGCGCGAACGAGCCGGGCTGGAAGCGCTTGTACGAGTTGATGTTGGGCGCGTACAGCAGCGAGAAATCGCGCAGCGCGGCGAGCTGACCTGCCAGGAAGTACCGCATGACCTCGGACATGCCGTGGCCGTCGGGTCCCGCCATGACGTTGGCGCCGTCGGCGTCCGTGAGCGAGAGATGGATATGGCAGGAGTTTCCCTCGCGCTCGTTGTACTTGGCCATGAAGGTGAGCGCCATGCCCTCCTGGGAGGCGATCTCCTTGGCGCCCGTCTTGTAGATCGCGTGCTGGTCGCAGGTGACCAGGGCCTCGTCGTAGCGGAAGGCGATCTCGTGCTGGCCGGGGTTGCACTCGCCCTTCGCGGACTCGACGGTCAGGCCCGCGGCGCCCATCTCGTTGCGGATCCGGCGAAGGAGCGGCTCGATCCGGCCGGTGCCGAGCACCGAGTAGTCGATGTTGTACTGGTTGGCCGGGATCAGCTCGCGGTAGTCGCGGTCCCAGGCCTCCTCGTAACTGTCGCGGAAGACGATGAACTCCAGCTCGGTGCCGACCTGGGCGGTGTAGCCGAGCTCGGCGAGGCGCTCCAGCTGGCGGCGCAGAATCTGCCGGGGTGCGGCGACGACCGGGCCGCCGTCGTTCCAGGCGAGGTCGGCGATGAGCATCGCGGTGCCCTCGTTCCACGGCACGCGGCGCAGCGTCGTCAGGTCCGGGTGCATGGCGAAGTCGCCGTAACCGCGGTCCCAGCTCGACATCGCGTAGCCCTCGACCGTGTTCATCTCGGTGTCGACCGCGAGCAGATAGTTGCAGCCCTCGGTGCCGTGCTCGAGCACTTCGTCGAGGAAGAAGCCGGCGGCGAACCGCTTGCCCTGCAGGCGTCCTTGCATATCGGGAAAGGCCAGGACGACGGTGTCGATCTCACCGCTCGCGACGAGAGCACGCAGCTCCTCGACGCCGAGCGGGGCGGTGCGGTCTGCCACGGGGACTCCTCCTTGGGCGGTCCGGAGTGGCTTAAGGTATTACTTCAGACCATTCCTTGGGAAGGGGGAAACGGCCGATGACGACAGCCGAACGGATGGACCGGCTCGCTCGCGTCCTGCGTCCCGTGCGCGCCGGCAACGGCTTCGAGGAAGCCCTGGAGCAGGTCCTCCAGGTCATCCGCCTGGGACTGGTCGCGGCGGGTGAACGGCTGCCCGCCGAGCGGGAGCTGGCGGATGTGCTGGGCATCAGCCGGGTGACGCTGCGCGAGGTGCTCAGGGTGCTGCAGGACGAGGGCCTGGTGGAGAGCAGGCGCGGGCGGTACGGCGGCACCTTCGTCCTCGAGCGCCCGGATGCGACGGGCGAGGCCGAGCTGCGCCGGCGCCTGAAGGATGTCGACGTCGAGGACGTCCTGCGGTTCCGTGAAGTCCTGGAGGCCGGTGCGGCCGAGCTGTGCGCCGCCCGTCCGCTCACCAAGAAGCAGGCCGAGCAGCTGAGTTCGGCGCTCGCGGCCACCCACGACGCCCCCCTGGCCGACTACCGCCGGCGCGACACCCTGCTGCACCTCACCCTGGCCGAGCTGGCCGGCTCACCCTCCTTGACCGCGCACTATGCCGCCGTGCGAGCCCAGGTCAATGAACTGCTCGACTGCATCCCGCTCCTCGTACGGAATCTGGAGCATTCCCAGGCGCAGCACACGGAGCTGGTGCGGGCGGTGCTCGACGGGGATCCGGGGCGGGCGCGGGCCGCGATGCGTGAACACTGCGCGGGGACGGCGGCGTTGTTGCGGGGGTTCCTCGCGTGATGCGGCCTACGTCCGCGGGCTTGGACGCGGCAGTAACTGGAAAGTAACGCAAGGGACTTGCGCTGGGCGCGGACCCACCGCAATGGTATGCACTCGCTCCATTGAAGCCACCGGCCCTGAGCGGGAGCCCTGCGATGACCCAAGCACGTGAAGACAGCGGCACCACCCCACCCCCGAAGGACACCGACGACGACTACCTGAAGCGGCGGGCACTGCGGCGCGGCAGTGCCGGTTGGCTGCTGCTCACCGGACTCGGCGTGGCCTATGTCGTCTCCGGCGACTTCTCGGGCTGGAACTTCGGGCTCGCCGAAGGCGGCTTCGGCGGCCTCGCGATCGCCACGGTCCTGATGGGCCTGATGTACGTCTGCATGGTCTTCTCGCTCGCCGAACTCTCCGCCATCCTGCCCACCGCGGGCGGCGGTTACGGTTTCGCACGCCGTGCGCTCGGCCCCTGGGGCGGCTTCCTCACCGGAACGGCGATCCTCATCGAGTACGTCCTGGCGCCGGCCGCGATCTCCATCTTCATCGGCGACTACGTCGAGTCGCTCGGCCTGTTCGGCCTGGAGTCCGGCTGGCCCGTCTATCTCGCCTGCTTCGTGATCTTCATCGGCATCCATCTCTGGGGTGTCGGCGAGGCGCTGCGTTTCAGCTTCGTCGTCACCGGTATCGCGGTGGCCGCGCTGCTGATCTTCGCGGTGGGCGCGTTCATGGAGTTCGACGCGTCCGGGCTCAACGACATCAAGGTGGACGACAGCGCCTTCGGCTCCAACTCATGGCTGCCGTACGGACTGCTCGGCATCTGGGCGGCGTTCCCGTTCGGCATGTGGTTCTTCCTGGGCGTCGAGGGCGTGCCACTGGCCGCCGAGGAGACCCGCGACCCCGCGCGCACGCTGCCCAGGGCGATCCGCTGGTCGATGGCGATCCTCGTGGTCCTCGCCCTGCTCACCTTCTTCGCCTCGGCCGGCGCGCGCGGCTCGGCGGCGATCCAGGAGGCGGGCAACCCGCTGGTCGAGGCGCTGCAGCCGGACGGCAAGGCGACCGGCTTGAGCCGCGTCATCAACTACGCCGGTCTGGCCGGCCTCGTGGCCTCCTTCTTCTCTCTGATCTACGCGGGCTCCCGCCAGCTCTTCGCACTCTCCCGCGCGGGTTATCTGCCGCGCTTCCTCTCCCTGACCAGCAGGCGCAAGGCGCCCTACCTCGGCCTGCTCGTACCCGGCGCGATCGGCTTCGCGCTCGCCGCGGGCAGCGGGGACGGCGCACGGATGCTGAACATCGCGGTGTTCGGCGCGACCATCTCGTACGCCCTGATGTCGCTCTCGCACATCGTGCTCCGCCGCCGCGAACCGGGCCTGAACCGGCCGTACCGCACCCCTGGCGGCATCTGGACCTCGGGCATCGCACTGGTCCTCGCCCTCTCCGCGCTGGTGGCGACGTTCCTGGTCGATGTGACGGCGGCGGTGATCGCCCTCATCGTGTACGTGGTGGCCCTCGCCTACTTCGGGATCTACAGCCGCCACCATCTGGTGGCCAAGGCACCCGAGGAGGAGTTCGCGGCGCTGGCCGCCGCCGAGGCAGAGTTGGAACGTGACAGGTGATCTCCATGGAGGGTGTCGGGTGAGCATGAGGCCGCTGATCGGGGTCAGTACCTATCTGGAGCCCGGTGCCCGCTGGGGCGTGTGGGAGCTCGACGCGGCCCTGCTGCCCGTCGGCTACCCACGCCTCGTACAGGAGGCGGGCGGGCTCGCGGCCCTGCTGCCGCCGGACGATCCGGCGGCAGCCGGCGCCGTGGTCGCGCGTCTCGACGGTGTGGTGGTCATCGCCGGTGGTCCGGATGTCGAGCCCGTACGGTACGGAGCCGGCGTCGACCCGCGCACCGGGCCGCCGGCGCGGGAGCGGGACGCTTGGGAACTGGCCCTGATCGAGGCCGCGTTGGCGGCGGACAAGCCGCTGCTCGGCATCTGCCGGGGGATGCAGCTGCTCAATGTCGCGCTCGGCGGGACGCTGGTGCAGCATCTGGACGGGCACCGGGGTGAGATCGGCTCGTTCGGTTCGCACACCGTGCAGCCGGTGCCGGACACGCTGTTCGCCTCGCTCGTACCGGACAAGGACGCCGTGCCCACGTACCACCATCAGGCCGTCGACCGCCTCGGCCGGGATCTGGTCGCGTCCGCCCACGCGGAGGACGGCACGGTCGAGGCCGTCGAACTGCCGGGGCCCGGCTGGGTGTTGGGGGTGCAGTGGCATCCGGAGATGGGGACGGATCTGCGGGTGATGAGGGGGCTGGTGCAGGCCTCCAGCCCGGCCGGCAAATCCAGCCCGGCCGGCGTTTGAGGCCATCCGAACGAAGTTCGGATGCGGGGGTCTGGGGGCGAAGCCCTCAGCTTCGGGAAGGGGCGGGGAGGGGAAAACTCACCCCGCCCGCACCACAGTCCGCGTCAGCGACAGCAGATCCCGCGCGGGCCCGGCAGGCCGATGCCCGGTCCGCCACACCGCCCGCAACGCACGGTCAAGCCCCACCCCCTCCACAGGAATACGCACAAGCCGCCGCCCCGCCAACTCCTCCCCCACCGCCAGCTCACTGAGCACCGACGGCCCCGCCCCACTCACCGCGGAGGCCTTCACGGCAGTGGTGGAGGCCAGTTCGATCAAAGGCTCCGCAAGCCCGCCGAGCGCCGCTTCGAGCACCTGCCGCGTCCCCGACCCCTGCTCCCGCAGGATCAGCGGCGTCCGGGCCAGTTCCTCGGGAGCGAGCGGCTTACGGCGGCGGGCCCAGGGGTGCGTAGGCGCGGCCACCACCACCAGACGGTCCCGGGCGACCACGACTCCGCTGAGCCCGGACGGAATGGTCAGGCCCTCGACGAAGCCGAGATCGACCTCGTCGGCGAGCAGCCGCTCCACCACGAACTGCGAGTTCCCTGCGAGCAGTTGTACGGCCGTACCGGGGCGTTCATGGCGTAGCGCGATCAGCCAGCCGGGCAGCAGATACTCGGCGATCGTCATGCTCGCCGCCACCCGCAGGCGTTTGTCGCGCCCGTCCCGCAGCGCCTGCGCCCCGACGTCGAAGGCCTCCGCCGCCTCGACGATCCGCCGCGCCCAGTCCGTGACGAGCGCCCCGGCGTCGGTGAGCTTCGAGCCGCGCGGGGAACGGTCCACGAGCGCGACCCCCAGCTGCCGCTCCATCGCCCGCACCCGGCTGCTCGCCGCGGGCTGTGTGATGCCCAGCTCGCGGGCCGCGCGCCCAAGGCTGCCGAGTTTGGCGATGGCGATCAGGAGCTGCAGCGCGCCCAGGTCGGGGACGCGGTCCGTGAGCCGGGCGGCCGTGGGCGCGGGCGCGGCAAGGGCAGGGGTCGTACTCGGCGCGGCAGGGGACGAGGGCGTACTCATAACCCCAGGTTATGCCCTCATAGCGAAAGACTCCCTGGTGGGGACGGTCCCGGCACCGCACGCTGGTGTCATGGCCACCTACTCCCAGCCCCTCGCCCCCGCGGCCGCCCGGACCCGCTTCGCGCCCTCGGTACGCCACCTCGGACCCAACTGGTACGCCGCGGTGATGGGCACCTCGATCGTCGCCACCGCCGGCGCCACCCTGCCCCATCCGGTGGCCCGCCCGGTGACGGTCGCCGTCTGGGCGGTGGCCGCCCTGGCCCTCGCGGTCCTGGTGACCGCACGCGCCCTGCACTGGGTGCACCACCGCGACCAGGCACGGGCGCATCTGCTCGACCCGAATGTCGCCCCCTTCTACGGCTGCCTCTCCATGGCCCTGCTCGCGGTGGGCGGCGCGACCCTGGTCGTCGGCAAGGACGTGATCGGCGAGCAGGCGGCGATAGCCGTGGATGCGGTGCTGTTCACGCTCGGCACCCTGATCGGGCTCGCGGCCGCCGCGGCCATCCCGTATCTCATGGTGGCCCGGCACAAGATCTCCCTCGACATGGCGACTCCCGTATGGCTGCTGCCCGTTGTCGCCCCTATGGTGTCCGCCGCGCAGGGCCCGCTGCTGCTGCCCCATCTGCCCCTCGGGCAGGCGCAGGAGGCCATGCTGCTCGGCAGCTACGCGATGTTCGGGCTCAGCCTGCTGGGGGCCTTCCTGATGCTGCCGCTGATCTTCGGCCGTCTGGTGTTCCACGGTCCGCTGCCGCTGGTCCTGACCCCCACCCTGTTCCTGGTGCTCGGCCCCCTGGGCCAGTCGACCACCGCCGTGAACGCCCTGGCCGATGTCGCCCCGGAGGCGATCGGCACCCGGTACGCGGGCGCCTTCGCGTCCTTCGCCGTGGTCTACGGCGTCCCGGTGATGGGCTTCGCCCTGCTGTGGCTGGCTCTGGCGCTGGCCCTGGTCGTACGGGCCCGGCGGGCAGGCATGAAGTTCGCGATGACCTGGTGGGGGTTCACCTTCCCCGTCGGCACCTGTGTCACCGGCGCGGCCGGCCTTGCCAAGCACACCGGCCTGGACGCGTACACCTGGCTGGCCACCGCCCTGTACGTCTTCCTCGTGGCCGCCGTACTCGTCGCGGCCCTGAACACCCTGCGCGGGCTGTTCAACGGAAAGCTGCTCGCAGCTCCGCGCTGAGCCGGGCCGGGGCGTCCGCCAGGGACGGTCCGTACCAGGTGAGCATCCGGCCGTCGACGAGCGCGGCGGGCGTTCCAGGGAAGGCTTCCGGACCGTCGTCGGCGGTGAAGCGGTAGGGCTCATCGGGCAGAACGACCAGGTCCGCGTCCCGCCGCTCGTCCAGGGCGATCCGCGGATAGGGCTCGTCGGCGTCGGCGTACACGTTCCGTACGCCGAGCCGCGCGAGCAGATCACCGGCGAAGGTCTCCCGGCCGAGCACCATCCAGGGCCGGCGCCAGATCGGCACGATCGCCCGGCAGGGTGCGAGCGCCGGCGGCTCGGCCCAGGCGCGGGCGGCCTCGTCGAGCCAGTGCGGGCGGGGCAGTCCGCAGGCCTCCACCAGGACGCGCTCCAGTTCGGTGAGCGCCTGTGGCAGCGTACGGATGTGCGTGACGAGGACGTTCAGGCCGGCCGCGCGCAGCTCGTCGAGATCGGCGGGGCGGTTCTCCTCCTCGTTGGCGAGCACCAGGTCGGGGCCGAGCGCGAGGATGCGTGGCACGTCCGGGTTCTTGGTGCCCTTCACCCGGACCACGTCCAGATCCGCGGGATGGGTGCACCAGTCGGTGGCTCCGACGAGCAGCCCGGGAGCGCTCGCCGCCACGGCCTCCGTGAGAGAGGGGACCAGCGAGACGATCCGGGGGCTCACTCGTGCTCGGCCTTGATGTGCTCCGCGACGGCGATCACCAGGACACGGGTTTCGGGCACCGCCGCACGCCAGCGGTGCGGCACGCCACCGGACAGGAACATCGTGTCGCCCCGCGCCAGCCGGTAGGCACGGCCGTCGGCCTCGACCTCGACGGCGCCCTCGGCCACGTACATCAACTCGTCGTTGCGGTGGCGGAATTCGCGCCCCGAGTCATGATCGCCGACGAATTCGAGAGCGTGCAGCTGATGCTTGCCGTGCACCAGCGCGCGGACCGCGGCCGACTCCTCGGCGGGCGCGGAGCGCACCACCTCGACGATGCGTTCCGCGTCGGCGGCCGAGAGGAGCTCCACGGCCGTGGTGCCGAGCGCGTCGGCGACGCGTTCGAGGGAGGTGCTGCTGGGGCGGGCCCGTTCGTTCTCGATCTGACTGAGGAACGGCACCGAGAGACCGCTGCGCCCCGAGACCGCGGCAAGGGTGAGGCCGAGCGCCCTGCGCCGTCGCCGGATGGCCGAACCGACCCGTCCGGAGAACTTGTCGTCCATGCCGGCCCCCCTCGCTTCGCTGCGGTCAGATCGCTGTTCCCAGCACCCTACGCAAGGGCAGCGATCCATGCCCTGTCAACTGGTCTGCTTGTACTTCGCTCGTACAAGGCCGGTCGGATTGCTCTGTCAGCCTTTCATCGAGCGTCAGCCTTTCGGCTAGCGTCCATCAGCCTTCCAGCGAGCGTCCATCAGCCCTTCAGCGAGCGCCAGAACAGCATCTGCCCCGCCTCGCCGTCCGCCGCGCCCTCCTGCGGGATGAACGCGCTGATCAGCAGGGCCGGCCGGCCCGACGGTGAAGTGAGCAGGGAGACCGAGGGGTTGGCGAAGGCCGTGCTGGCGCCGTGGGTGCGCAGGGTCAGCAGATCGGCGCGGCCGCGCCGGGGATCGTAGATGTACGTGCGCCAGCTGGCGAAGTCGTCGCGGAGCCGCTGCCCTTCGATGACGACGAGGTCGCGGCCGTCGAGCGTCACGGGCGAGCGGTCGCCGATGTTGCCACCGCTCCCCCACGAGCGCAGCGCTGTGTCAAGCGCGGGGTCCGGTTCGGCGTGCCAGGTGGTGAAGTCCGTGAGGGTGGCGCGCAGTTGGCGGTCGATATCGCAGCCGGACCGGTAGTGCCCGGTCAGTTCGACGGTGTCGCCGCGGATCGCGGTGATGGCGGGGGTGCCCTCGGCGCAGCGCGAGAGCGTGAGCGGGGCGTCGAAGGAGCGGCGAGCGTCGCCGGCCAGCAGGGCGTCGAGGCCGGCGTACCCCCGTATCGCTATGTGATTGCGCGGATCCCGCTCGAAGGCGAGGATCCAGCCGCCGGCCGGGTCCTTGGCCAGCGTGGCCTGGTGCGTGCCGGGCCCGAAGTCGTGGCGGCGGGTCCAGTGCACCAGGTCGGTGGAGGTGGGGAAGGGGGCGGGGGGGGGGGGGGGGCCGCGGCGCCGGGGGTGGGGGGGGGCGGAGGCGGCCGGGGGGAGGGGCCCTTCGTCGAGGACCGTGTGATAGACGGCGAGATAGGTGCCGTCCTCGGCCTGGCGTATTTCGGCGGCGTCCATGGTGCGGCCGGTGTCGTCGGTCAGGCCGTAGACATACCCGTCGGCCTCACGTGCGTCGCTCGCGAGATCCGCGAGGCGGCCGGCGGCGGCCGAGACGGGAGCGGCGTCGGCGCGACCCACCTGCAGCAGGGCCACGATCAAGGCGAGGGCCAGGACGGCGGCGGCGCTCAGGGGCACGGCTCGGCGGGACGGGGACACGGTGTTCGAGGGTAAGGAATCGGTGAAGCCGGGCGGAATGCCGCGAGGGGTGGGATGCACCACAGCACGTGGTGCATCCCACCCCTCAGGCTCAGCTCGGCTGAGTTCAGCTCGGCTGAGTTCAGCTCAGCGAGGCAAGGCGAGGCGATCCGGATCGGATCAGCTCACGGGTGCCAGCTTGTCGAGCATCTCGGGATGCGCGTCGAGCCAGCGGCGGGCGGACTCCTTCTGGTTCTTGGGGTCGCCCTTTTGGATCTCGACCTCGAGGGAGGCGAGCTCCTTCTCCGTCATCTTGAAGTTCTTCAGCCACCCGTTGAGCTCCGGGAAGTCCTTGGCGAAGTCCTTCTTGCCCATGACGTGGATCTGCTCGCCCTCGCCCCAGGCCTTCTTCGGGTCCTTGAGCTTCTTCAGGTCGTTCTTGCCGTACGCCCAGTGCGGCGACCACAGGGTCACCACGACCGGCTCCTTCTTCTGAATGGAGCGGTTCAGCTCGGCCAGCATCGACGAGGTGGACGACGAGACAACCTCGTACTCGCCCTCCAGGCCGTACTCCTTCAGCACCTTCTCGTTCAAGGTCTTCATCATCCCGGCACTGGCCTCAATACCGATGATCTTGCCCTTGAACTTCTTCCCCTGACCCTTCAGGTCCGCCAGCGAATCAATGCCCTTCACATACGAAGGCACCGTCAGCTCAAGAGACGTCGGACCGTACCAGGACCCGAGGTCGGTGAGCTTGTCCTTGTAGCGGTCGACGTAGTCCTTGTGCGTCGTCGGCAGCCACGCGTCGAACTGGACGTCCATCTGCCCCTGCGCGAGCGAGGTGTACAGCGGGCCCGGGTCGAGCTGCTTGTTCGTGGTCTTGTAGCCGCGGTCCTCCAGGATGTTCTCCCAGAGGTACGTGGACGCGATGGCCTCGTCCCACGGGAAGTAGCCCATGTTGACCGTCTTGCCGGCGTCCCTGCCCTGCTGCTTGGCACCGCCGCCCGGCACGGGGGCGAGCTTGTCGGCCAGGCCCGGGTTCTTCTTGAGCCAGGTCTTCACGGCCTGCTGCTCGTTGTTCTCGCCGGCGTCCTTGATCTCGTTCTCCAGGCTGGTGAGCTGCCCCTCGTCCAACTTGAAGTCCTTCAGCCACTTGGCGACCGTCGGGTCCTTCTTCGAGAAGCCCTTGTGCGCGACGGTGTGGATCTGCTCGCCCTCGCCCCACGCCTTCTTCGGGTCCTTGAGCTTCTTCAGGTCGTTCTTGCCGTACGCCCAGTGCGGCGACCACAGGGTCACCACGACCGGCTCCTTCTTCTGAATGGAGCGGTTCAGCTCGGCCAGCATCGACGAGGTGGACGACGAGACAACCTCGTACTCGCCCTCCAGGCCGTACTCCTTCAGCACCTTCTCGTTCAAGGTCTTCATCATCCCGGCACTGGCCTCAATACCGATGATCTTGCCCTTGAACTTCTTGCCCTGACCCTTCAGGTCCGCCAGCGAATCGATGCCCTTCACATACGAAGGCACCGTCAGCTCAAGAGATGTCGGACCGTACCAGGACCCGAGGTCCTCGAGGTTCTCGGCGTTCTTGTCCCAGTAGTCCTTGTGCGTGGTGGGGAGCCACGCGTCGGTCTGGAAGTCGATGTCGCCGCGGGCGACACCGGAGTAGAGCGGGCCCGGGTCGAGCTGCTTGATGTCCGTCTCGTAACCGCGCTGCTCCAGGAGCTCCTTCCACAGGTACGTGGAGGCGATGCCCTCGTCCCAGGGGATGTAGCCCAGGTTGATCTTCTTGCCCTTGCCGACATCGGCGGCGGCGGTCTGCGCACCGGAGTCGTCCTTGGAACCGGCGAGGTTCATGCCACCGGCGACAAGGGCGAGCACGACCACGCCGACCGTGGCGATGGCGGTGCCCGGCTTGTAGTGCACGAACTTCAGGCGGCCCGCGGCGGCCGCGGCCTTGGCGGCGGCGCGGCGGCCGAGCGGCGAGACGCGCTGGTTGAGCGCGCCGGTCATGCGGTCCAGGTACATGGCCAGGATGACCACGGCGACGCCCGACTCGGCGGCAAGGCCGACCTGAAGCTGGGTGATCGCGGCGTACACCTTCTCGCCGAGACCGCCCGCGCCCGCCATACCGCCGATGACGACCATCGACAGAGCGAGCATGATGACCTGGTTGATACCGGCCATGATCGTCGGGAGAGCGAGCGGCAGCTGTACCCGGGTGAGGGTGTGCTTGGGGCTGGTGCCGAAGGCCTCGGCGGCCTCGACCAGTTCGCCGTCGACCTGGCGGATGCCGAGCTCGGTCATCCGGACGCCGGGCGGCATCGCGAACACGATGGTGGCGATGACGCCGGGGGTGACACCGACGCCGAAGAACATCACGCCGGGGATCAGGTACACGAACGCCGGCATGGTCTGCATGACGTCGAGCACCGGGCGTATCGCACCGCTGACGCGCTTGCTCTTCGCGGCCCAGACACCGAGCGGCACGGCGAGCACCACGGTGATCACCGCGGCGACGATCACCAGGGACAGCGTTGCCATGGCGTCGTCCCACAGACCGAGCGAATCGATCAGGGCGAAGCCCACGAACGCCAGGACACCGGGGAGCAGGCCGCGCAGCCAGCAGGCGATCACGGCGAAGATGCCGGCGATCAGCAGCGGTTCGCCGCCGCCGAGCACCGAGTTGACGCCTTCGTACATGCCCTCGAGCACGCTGTTGACGAAGTCGAAGAGCCAGCCGAGGTGGGTCTGCAGCCAGGCGACCGCGTCCTCGACCCAGGAGCCGAATTCGAACCTAGGCATCGGACTTCACCGCCTTCACGGTCTCGCGCGGGGCAGGCACGGTGTCCTGCACCTCCCCGACCAGGGCGACGGGCTCGATCTGCGCCTCGTCCGCGAGCGCGGAGAGCACCTTCTCGCGCGCCACGACACCCACGAGGTCGCCCTCGTCATCGGTGACCGGAATCTCGGTGGTGCCTTCGGCGAGCGTCGCGAAGAGCTCGGCGACCGGGGTCTCGACGCTGCAGGAGCTCTCGTCGTCGCCGAACTCGGCGCCTGCGGCGACCTTTTCCATGATGGAACCCGCGGTGAGCACCCGGCTGCGGTCGACGTCCTCGACGAACCGGCGCACATAGTCGTTGGCCGGACGGACCAGGATGTCCTCGCCCGTGCCGGTCTGGACGATGCTGCCGTCGCGCATGACCGCGATCTGGTCACCCAGGCGCATGGCCTCGTTGAGGTCGTGGGTGATGAAGACGATGGTCTTCTTCAGGGTCTTCTGCAGTTCGAGCAGCTGGTCCTGCATATCGCGGCGGATCAGCGGGTCGAGGGCGCTGAACGACTCGTCCATGAGCAGCAGGTCCGCATTGGTCGCGAGCGCGCGGGCCAGGCCCACACGCTGCTGCATACCGCCGGAGAGCTCGTCCGGCCAGGACTTCTCCCAGCCCTTGAGGCCGCACAGTTCCAGCGCCTCGGTGGCGCGCTTGAGGCGCTCCTCCTTGGCGACACCCTGCACTTCGAGCCCGTACGCGGCGTTCTCGAGGACGCTGCGGTGGGGGAAGAGCGCGAAGTGCTGGAAGACCATGCTGATCTTCTTCGAGCGGACCTCGCGCAGCTTCTTCGGGTTCAGGTGGGTGATGTCGTCACCGTCGAACAGCACACGTCCGGCCGTGGGCTCCAGCAACCCGTTGAGCATGCGAAGGAGCGTGGACTTTCCGGAGCCGGACAGCCCCATCACGACGAAGATCTGCCCCGGCTCCACGGTGAACGAGGCGTCGATCACCGCTGCCGTGGTGCCTTCGGCACGCAGTTCGTCGCGGTCCGCGCCTGCTTCGAGCCGGCGCACCGCATCATCGGGCCTTCTGCCGAACACCTTGTACAGGTGCTCAGCCTGGAGCCTGGACATAAAACCTCTCGGGTCGTACGTGACTACGGCCCGCCTCCCCCGCCGGCGGGCCGTGGAGCTGCGCGGGGTCTGCCCGCTGCCCGGCCCGGAAATGGTTGCATCCGGCACGGGTCCGCTCCGGGTGCGCGCCTGCCCGGGCTTTTCTCAGGGCAAACGGAAAGTGATCCGGTTCACAATTTCTTTAGGTCGAGGGTTTTAGGCCGAGAGTCTTCCGTGCGTCCCCCGGGGCGCACCTCCGGACCCGGCCGTCCGCAAGGCCCGCTGTCGGTGGGGTGCGGCATGATGCGAGGTGTGACGCAAACCCGACGGCTCATGCTCCTCGACACCGCCTCTCTCTACTTCCGCGCCTACTTCGGCGTCCCGGAGTCGATGAAGGCCCCCGACGGCACACCGGTCAATGCGGTGCGCGGGCTGATCGACTTCATCGACCGCCTGGTCAAGGACCACCGGCCCGACGAACTGGTCGCCTGCTGGGACGACGACTGGCGCCCGCAGTGGCGGGTCGATCTGATCCCCTCGTACAAGGCGCATCGCGTCGCACAGGAGACGGAGACCGGCCCCGACGCGGAGGAGATCCCCGACACGCTCTCACCGCAGGTCCCGGTGATCGTCGATGTCCTGGAGGCGCTGGGCATCGCCCGGATCGGCGCGCCCGGATATGAGGCGGACGACGTCATCGGCACGCTCACCGCCCGCGCCACGGGACCGGTCGACATCGTCACGGGCGACCGCGACCTCTACCAGCTGGTCGACGACAAGCGCGGCATCCGCGTCCTGTATCCGATCAAGGGCGTCGGCAATCTGCAGCTCACCGACGAGGCCTGGCTGCGCGAGAAGTACGCCCTCGACGGCGGCGGGCCCGGCTATGTCGATTTCGCGGTGCTGCGCGGCGACCCGAGCGACGGCCTGCCGGGCGTACCCGGCGTCGGCGAGAAGACCGCGGCCAAACTGCTTGCGGAGTACGGCGATCTGGCGGGCATCATGGCCGCGATCGACGACCCGAAGTCCAAGCTCACCCCGTCGCAGCGCAAGAAGCTCGACGCGTCGCGGCCATACGTGAAGGTCGCGCCCAAGGTCGTACGGGTGGCCACGGACGTGCCGGTCCCGGACATCGATCTGGCCCTGCCGAGCGAGCCGCGCGACCCGGCGTCGCTGGACGATCTCGCCGAGCGCTGGGGCATCGGCACTCCGCTCAAGCGCCTGGTCACGACACTGGCAGGCTGAGGGACGGTCGATGGAGGGGGTCTCGCACCATGTGACACCCCCTCCACTCCTTTCCTGGCGGGTGCTAACTTAGGCTGACCTAAGTTTGCCGATCAGGGGAGGCTGTCGTGGCGGAACGCCCGGCGCGCAAGGCACCGCAGACCCATCTCGCGGAAGTGGTCCGCAGCGAGCAGCTCACCCCGCATATGCAGCGCGTGGTGCTGGGCGGCGAAGGGCTCGCCCGTTTCGCGACCGACGAGTACACCGACCACTACATCAAGCTCCTGTTCACGCCCGACGGCGTGGACTACCCCGAACCCTTCGACATCCAGGCGATCCGCGCCGAGCTGCCGCGCGAGCAGTGGCCGGTGACGCGGACATACACGGTGCGCGCCTGGGATCCCGAACTGCGCGAACTCACCGTCGACTTCGTGATCCACGGCGACGAGGGCCTGGCCGGACCGTGGGCCCGGGACGCCCGCCCCGGTGACACGATCCGCTTCCTGGGCCCGGGCGGCGCCTACGCGCCGTCGCCGACCGCCGACTGGCACCTGCTCGCGGGCGACGAGAGCGCCCTGCCGGCGATCGCCGCATCGCTCGAGCAACTCCCCGAGGGTGCCCGCGTGTTCGCGTACGTCGAGGTCGAGGACGCCTCGGAGGAGCAGAAGGTCTCGTCTCCCGACGGCACCCACATCACCTATCTCCACCGCGAGGGCCGCCGGGTCGGCGAGGCACTCGTCGAGGCCGTACGCGCCCTGGACTTCCCCGAAGGCGAACTCCACGCGTTCGTCCACGGCGAGGCCGGCTTCGTCAAGGAACTCCGGCGCCATCTGCGCATCGACCGAGGAGTGGAGCGCGAGCAGCTGTCGATCTCCGGCTACTGGCGCCTCGGCCACACGGAGGACGGCTGGCAGGCGTCCAAGCGAGAGTGGAACGCCCAGGTGGAAGCGGAACAGGAGACAGCCGCACCGGCTTCCTGAGCACCCCCCGCACGGCCTCCGCACCCCATCGGCACACGCCGGTGGGGTGCTTTCGTGTGCGCTGCACGCGACGCCTGTTTGGAATACCAAAAGTCGGCAAGACCTCTTGACCAGCACGCCTACGCGCCCGTAGCGTCCCGGTCACCCCTCCTTGGAAAACAGATTTCGTATACCGGAATCAAGAAAGGTGCCGGTGTGACCACAGCGCAGACCTCGGTGCGTACGGACGAGGCGCCGCTCGCCGGCGCGGGTTCCGCGCCGGCGGGCCCCAGCCCCCGGCTCTACAGTCCCGACCTCGCCCCGACGCGGAAGGCGGGCCGGGGCTGGGGCGGCTACAACGTGTTCACCCTGTGGGGCAACGACGTGCACAGCCTGGGCAACTACGCTTTCGCGATCGGCCTGTTCGCCCTCGGCATGGGTGTGTGGGACATCCTCGGCGCCTTCGTCCTGGCCTCCGTCTTCCTCTTCGTCCTGCTGAGCCTGTCCGGCTACATGGGCGCGAAGACGGGCGTTCCGTTCCCGGTGATGAGCCGTATCGCCTTCGGTGTACGGGGTGCCCAGGTCCCCGCCGTGATCCGCGGCGGCGTCGCGATCGCCTGGTTCGGCATCCAGACCTATCTCGCCTCCGCGGTGCTCTCGGCCCTCGCCGTCGCCGTCGCCCCGGGCCTCGCGTCCTGGCAGGACACGTCCCTGCTCGGGCTCGACCTGCTCGGCTGGGCCTCGTTCCTGGTGCTCTGGCTCATCCAGGTGCTGATCGTCAGCTACGGCATGGACGTGATCCGCAAGTACGTCGCGGTGGCGGCCCCCGCCGTCCTGATCACCTTCGTGGCCCTGGCCGTGTGGATGCTCACGCGGGTCGACTGGTCGATCGCGATGGACGCGGGCAGCCCCTTCACCGGCGTCGACCGCTGGCTGCACATCCTCGAGGCGGCGGCGCTGTGGGTGGTCATCTACGGCACGTTCGTCCTGAACTTCTGCGACTTCACCCGGTCCGCGAAGAGCAACCGCTCCATCCTGCTCGGCAATCTGGTCGGCATCCCGCTGAACATGCTGTTCTTCGCCGGCATCGTGGTCGTCCTCAGCGGCGCGCAGTTCAAGCTCGACGGCAAGGTGGTCACCAACCCCGCCGACATCGTGCAGCAGATCCCCTCCACGTGGCTGCTCGCCCTCGCCTCGCTCTCACTGATCGTGCTGACGGTGGCGGTGAACCTGATGGCCAACTTCGTGGCGCCCGTCTACACGTTGGTCAACCTGTTCCCGCGCAAGCTGGACTTCCGTAAGGCCGCGATCGTCAGCGCCGTCCTCGGGCTCGTCATCCTGCCGTGGAACCTCTACAACAGCCCGGTCGTCGTCGACTACTTCCTCGGCGGCCTCGGCGCCCTGCTCGGGCCGGCCTTCGGCATCGTGATGGCCGACTACTGGGTGCTGCGCAGGACGCGCGTCCATGTTCCGCACCTGTACAGCGAGGACCCGGCTGCCACGTACGCCTACCGCCGTGGCGTGAACCCCCGGGCCCTGGCCGCGCTGGTGCCTTCCGCGGCGGTCGCCGTCGTCATCGCGCTGGTCCCGTACTTCTCGGGCGTCGCCGGCTTCTCCTGGTTCATCGGCGCCCTCCTCGCCGGGCTGCTCTACCTCGCCCTTCCGGGGCGTGGCGCAAGGCCGGTCGAGGACGTCGACGGCGAGGCGATCGCCGTACCGAGCGCGTAGCCGACCGAGCGCGTAGCCGACCGACCACGCCCGCCGAATCGCCGCCTCACGTCCCCACCGAACGAAACAGGAACACCCCCTATGCGCATCCTCGTCGTCAACGTCAACACCACCGATTCGATGACGAAGACCATCGGTGAACAGGCGCGGGCCGCCGCCTCCCCCGGAACCGAAATCGTGCCGCTCACCCCGGCGTTCGGCGCCGAATCGGTCGAGGGCAACTACGAGAGCCATCTCGCGGCGATCGCCGTGATGGAAACCGTACGGTCCTACCCCGACCCCTTCGACGCGGTGATCCAGGCCGGCTACGGCGAACACGGCCGCGAAGGTCTGCAGGAGCTGCTCGCCGTACCGGTCGTCGACATCACCGAAGCGGCCGCCGCCACCGCGCAGTTCCTCGGCCGCAGCTACTCGGTGATCACCACCCTCGACCGTGCCGTCCCGCTCATCGAGGACCGCCTGCTCCTGGCCGGACTCTCGTCCCGCTGCGCCTCGGTGCGGGCCAGCGGACTGCCCGTACTCGAGCTGGAGCGTGACCCCGCGGCCGCGGTCGAGGCGATCGCGCAGGAGGCGGTCCGCGCGGTCGAGCAGGACCGGGCGGAGGTCATCTGCCTGGGCTGCGGCGGGATGTCGGGCCTGAGCGAGCGCGTCGTGGAGCGCACCGGAGTTCCTGTGGTGGACGGGGTGGCCGCCGCGGTGACGATCGCGGAATCGCTGGTCCGCCTCGGCCTGACCACGTCGAAGGTCCGCACGTACGCGCCGCCGCGGCCCAAGCAGTTCCGCGCGTGGCCGATACCCGTCTGATCGCTGCCGAGCATCACCAAGCCGCGGAGGCGCCCGACGAGTTCGAACCCCGTCGGGCGCCTTCGCCTGTCCGTGCCCGCCTCGCGTCGGACCGGCTTGTGAGCAGACCGATTCTGAGCAGACCGATTCTGAGCAGAATCGGTCTGCTCAGACCGACTTCTGATACGAGCGGAAGGTCCGCGTCGACAGCCACACCGCCACGACCGTCAGCACGAGCAGCCCGCCGCCGCGGCTGAGCACAAGGCCCCAGTCAGGGCTGTCCGCCATGGCCGAACGGCCCGCGACCATCGCCCAGTTGACCGGGTTCCAGTCGGCGATGGCCTGCATCCAGCCGGGCATCTGGGCGGGGGCCATGAACGCGGTGGACAGGAAGGTCAGCGGCAGCATCAGGAAGGTGTTGACGCCGATGATCGACTCACGCTGGCGGACCAGCATGCCCATGGCATTGGACAGGGCGCCGAATATCGCGCCGAGCAGGACGGACGCGAGGATCAGGACCAGAAGTCCGGTGATGCCGCCGGGGTAGTCCGCGCCGCCCAGCTTCCCGAACAGCACGATGATCACGGACTGCAGTGCGGTACTGACACCGTTCTGCACAACGTTGGCGTTCATCAGCGCGCCACGGCTGACGGGTGTGGTGAGGAAGCGGTTGAGCGTGCCGCGCTCGATCTCCTCGAGCGTGCCCATGCCCGCCCACATCGAGGAGCTGAGCGCACTCATCACGACTATGCCGGGCACCAGGTAGTCGAGATAGGTCGTGGTGCCGAAGCCGCCGAGTTCGACGACCTTCTTGAACAGGTTGCCGAACAGGAAGAGCCAGATCGCGGGCTGCACCAG
This sequence comes from Streptomyces sp. N35, assembly GCF_016464295.1. Classification (NCBI taxonomy): domain Bacteria; kingdom Bacillati; phylum Actinomycetota; class Actinomycetes; order Kitasatosporales; family Streptomycetaceae; genus Streptomyces; species Streptomyces sp. N35. The sequence continues at coordinate 24,498 of NZ_JAEIMH010000028.1, forward strand.
CATCATCACGAGGTACGCGGGCTGGCGGACGATCGCCTTCAACTGGCGCTGGGTCATGAACCAGTTCTGCGCCAGTGTCTCGGTCATGGTGTTCATCGGGCACCTCCGGCGGTGGCGAGCTCGGCGTGCGGTGCGTCGTGGGCGGCCTCGGCCTCCGAGAAGCGGCGGCCTGCGTAGCGGAGATAGACGTCGTCGAGCGAGGGCCGGGCGACGGTGGCGGCGGCGACCGCGGCTCCGGCCCGCTCCAGCGTGGCGAGCAACGCCGGCACGGCGGACGCGCCGTCCTCGGCCCGGACGCTGATACGGCGCCCGTCGATCAGGACCTCGTACACGCCGGCCAGCCCGGCGAGCGCGGCCTCGAGCGCCCCGGTGTCCTGCGCGTGGGAGCGCAGCTCCAAGTGCACGGCATCACCGCGCAGTTCGCCCTTCAGTGCATCGGGTGTGCCCTCGACCACGACCCTGCCGCGGTCGACGATCGCTATGCGCTCGGCGAGACGGTCGGCCTCTTCGAGGTAGTGCGTGGTGAGCAGGATCGTGAGGCCCTCGTCGCCCGCGAGCCGGGCGATCTCGTCCCACATCGCGGTACGGGCCTCGGGGTCGAGGCCGGTGGTGGGCTCGTCGAGGAAGAGCACCTCGGGTCGGTGCACCAGGCCGAGCGCCACATCGAGCCGGCGCTGCATGCCGCCGGAGTAGCCCTTGACCTGCCGCTTGCCGGCCTCGGCCAGATCGAAGCGCTCAAGGAGCTCGTCCACGCGCCGGTTGAGCTCCGCGCCGCGCAACCCGTAGAGGCGTCCCTGCAGTTGCAGGTTCTCGCGGCCGGTCGCCATCGGATCGGCGCCCGACTTCTGGGACACGACGCCGATGGCGCGGCGCACCCGGTCGGGATGGCGCAGCGCGTCATGCCCGGCGACGATGGCCGTGCCGCTGTCGGGGCGGGCCAGAGTGGTGAGGATCTTCACCGTGGTGGACTTGCCGGCGCCGTTCGGGCCGAGCAGCCCGAACACGGTGCCCGCCTCGACGGTCAGGGACATCCCGCTCAGCGCGGTCACATCCCCCGGATAGGTCTTGGTCAGCTCGTGTGCCTGCACCGCCGGCGCTGTGGGCCGCGCGGGCAGGGCGGAGCCCTGTGATGACTGCATGACGGGATCTCTCCATGTCAGGGAGCCGATCCACGACAAGAACGCCGGGCTATCCTGGGTGTGCCGCACCTCGATCGCCTGGCCGCCTCACCGCGGTCGGTCCGGGGTTCGCGACCCTGGCGGAAGCTGCTGCAACAGCACCGCCGGGGTCTTTCTTTTCTCTCTTCGGTACGTATTCGGTACGCATCCGGAACGCGTATCGAAGTCAGGCAGCCGAGTCGTCCCCGGCCACGCCCTCCTCCAAGTCGAGGAACTCCTCGGGGATTTCCCCGGTCTCGTGCCAGGAACGCCAGCCGGCCACCCCTTCGAGCGAGCCGCCCTCGACCTCGGCCACAAAGCCGCGCAGCCACGCGATCTGGGCCTCGATCAGATGCAACTGGTACTCGACCTCGACCAGGAAGACGCGCGGCAGCGACTCATAGAGCTTTCGCAGGGCTCCTCGGCCCTGCGCCGCCTTGACGTCCAAGGTCGCGATCCGGTCCTTGAGCAGCCGGACGACCTCGTCGGGATGAATGACTCCCATATTGGCCAGGGCGGTCTCGAAGATCGGATACTCATCGGCCGGTACGGCGAGCAGATCCGACAGCCACTCGACCATCTCGATCCGCCCGGCGTCGGTGATGCCGTACAGGGTGCGCTCGGGCCGGTTCCCCTCCCGCTGCACCCCGGCGACCTCCACGAAGCCGTGCTTCTCCAGGTTCTGCACCACGGTGTAGAGCGAGCCGTAATTGATCTTCGTGCTCGCGTCCTTGCCGCGCCGCCGCAGGGTCTGTGCGATCTCGTACGGATGCATCGGCCGCTCGACGAGCTGCACCAGCACCGTGAGAGCCAGCGGATTGCTCAGCTTCCGCCGCTTGCCCGCCATCACCTCACCTGCCTTCCCGGTCTCCGACTCTTGCTCGTACTCGAATATCCGTAGCCGAATATATCGCCACTATCGCGATCCGGCAAGACGCGACCTATCGCGTATCCCGAAGCTCGCGACAGACCCCTACGCTTGCGGCCATGCAGCGCACAGAACGCGAGGTGGGAGCCGTGGTCGGCGCCGCCGTGGGCGACGCCCTGGGGGCACCGTTCGAGTTCGGCTCCCCCGGCGACTTCAGCCGGCGGTTCCCGGACGAGGTGGGCGAGATGTGCGGAGGCGGCGGCTGGGACCCCGGCGAGGCCACGGACGATACGCAGATGGCCGTGCTCGTGGGCGAGTCACTCCTCGACTGCGGCGGGCTCCAACTCCCCGATGTCTTCGCCCGGTTCCAGCGCTGGGCCGCGGGCGAGCCCAAGGACATCGGTCGCCAGACGGAGGATGTGCTCACCAGCGGAGAGCCCTGGGACTCGGCAGCGGCCCTGCACTTCCAGATCAACCTCCGCGCCGCGGGCAACGGTTCGCTGATGCGGGCCAGCACCTCCGCCGTCCACTTCGCTCCGTCCGGACGCGCCGCCACGATGGACGCCGCACGCCGGATCGCCGCACTCACCCATGGCGACCGCGCCGCCTGGGAGGGCACAGCCGTCCTGCACGAGTTGGTGCGGGTAGCGCTCGACGGCGACGACCCGCTCGGCACGGCCCCGACGACCCTGGCCGAGGTGCACCCGGACCACCGCGCACGCTGGGCCGTCGTCCTCTCCGACGGCTGGCACCCCGACGACGCCACCGAGTTCAACGGCGCGGTCTGGCCGTGCCTCGGCTCGGCGCTCTGGGCGCTGCGCACCACCTCCACGTTCGACCGGGCGCTGGCCGCCGCCGTCGACCTCGGCGGCGACACGGACACGGTGGCAGCGGTCACCGGCATGCTCGCGGGCGCGGTGTACGGAGCGTCCGCGATCCCCGGACATTGGACCGGTCCCCTGCACGTCCCGCTGCCGGGATACGGCGAGAGGATGCTGCGCACCGCGGACCTCGCCGCACTCGCCCGCCGCCTGGGAGCGGGCACCTCACCGCCTCGTACGCTGGACACACCATGACCCGTAAGTCGCGCCCCCTGCGCTCCCCCCTCCCCCAGCGCGATGGCGTGGACGCCGTACGCCTGAAGCTGCCGGCGGACGGGGCCTGGGCCACCGTGCGTGATCACCTCGTCGAACGGCTCGCCCCGGGGGCCGAGATCATCGACGGGATGCTCGCCGCCGGCGAGTTCGTCACCGCCGAAGGACCGATCGGACCCGACACCCCCTATGCGGGCGGGCAGTTGATCTGGTTCCACCGCGAGCTGGCTCCCGAGCATCCGGTCCCCTTTCCGATCGATGTCCTGTACCAGGACGAGCATCTGGTCGTCGCCGACAAACCCCACTTCCTCGCCACCACCCCCCGCGGCTCCCACATCACCCAGACCGCGCTCGCCCGGCTCCGCACGGAGCTGGGGCTGCCCGAACTCAGCGCCGCCCACCGCCTCGACCGGCTCACCGCCGGGGTCGTGATGTTCATCGTGCGTCCCGACGACCGTGGCAGGTATCAGACCCTGTTCAGCGACAGGGCGGTCCGCAAGGAGTACGAGGCGGTGGCCCCGTACCGCCCGGATCTGGCTCTGCCCCGCACGGTGACCAGCCGGATCGAGAAGGTGCGAGGTGTGATCGCCGCGAGCGAGGTGCCGGGCGAGCCCAACGCGGAGAGCCGCATCGAACTGCTCGGCCACCGCACCGTCGAGGGGCACCGCCCCACCCGCCTCGGCCGCTACCGGCTGCGGCCCCGCACCGGCCGCACCCACCAGCTACGCGTCCATATGAACTCGCTCGGGCTGCCTCTGCTCGGCGACCCCGTCTATCCCGACGTGCTCGACCAGCCCGCACCCGATGACTTCTCCCGCCCGCTCCAACTGCTCGCCACCTCATTGGAGTTCACCGACCCGGTGACCGGCCGCAGTCACCACTTCGCCACCCGCCGCACCCTGCGGGCCTGGGATGCGTACGAGGCGTGGCTCGGCAACCCCGGTACCACCGGCTGACGCCCACCACCCCGGAGCGAGGCCGCCCCTCCCTCCTCCGGCACCCGGAAAATCGGTGGAACATCGCCACCACGCCCCACTAACGTGCTGCCCGACCTGGTCATCTGAGGCAAGGACGTGCCGTTGTACACCGTGTGAGACCTCCCAAGCGCTGATTTCTTCGCGCGCCGCACCCTGTGCGCCGCGCTGCTTCCTGCTGCGGACTTCTCACTGAAACCGGTGTACCCCTGTGCTCAATCACTGGGTTGTCATGCCCACTTGCCTCCCGCACGTCCTGCGCCGCTGCCACTCCTGCGCGTCCGACCGCTTCCGGCCCAGCGGCAAATTCCGCGTCAACGCCCACCACAAGCTCATCGACGCCTGGCTTCTCGTGCTCTGCACCTCGTGCGGGGACACTGCCAAGCTCCCCCTCCTTGAGCGGGCACAAGTGCGCTCCGTGCGGCCGGAGTTGCTCGACCGGCTGCACGACAACGACCTCGGTCTGGTCACCGAACTGCTCCAGGATCCGGCCGTGCAGCACCGCAATCGCATTGCACTCGACTGGTCGGGCGCCTGGCGTCTCGACACCAACGGATCGGATCACCTGGACCTGGAGGTCATCGACATCACGGTCCGCTTCACCGCACGGATCCCGGTCCGGCCGACACGACTGATCGCCACGGGCTGCGGCCTGTCGCGCGCGGAGGTCGAGAGACGGATCACGGAGGGGAAGCTCGTCTCGGCAGTCCGCCTGACCGGCAAAGTCGCCGAGGACTTCACCTTCACGCTCAAGCGCTGACCCCCTCGAGTCCAGGGTCTGTCCGGCGGGACGCACCGGACAGACCCTGGGCTCAGCCGGCCCTCCCCCTCACCACCGCAGTGACCTCCCGGTCCGGCTGCAGCGTCAGCGACGGCACCGGACGTATCTCCTCCTGGTCCACCAGGAGCTCGAAGCGCCGGGCGATCACGGCCAGGATCAGCACCGCCTCCACCATGGCGAAGCGCGCTCCGAGGCAGACACGCGGCCCGCCGCCGAACGGGAACCACGCGTACTCGGGTATCTCCGCCCCCTCCGCCCCAGCCCAGCGCTCGGGACGGAACGCGTCCGCGTCCTTGTACCAGCGCGCGTCGCGATGCGTCGCCCACTGGCTGCTCCACACCCGGGTGCCCTTGGGTATCGGCCGCCCGCCGATCGACGCGCCCTCCTTGGCCAGGCCGGTGAGCAGCCAGATCGTCGGATAGAGCCGCAAGGTCTCCTTCACCACGGCCTGGGTGTACGGAAGGTCCGCGTAGTCCTCGAAACCCGGATCACGGTCGCCGAGGACACGGTCCAGCTCCTCGCCCAGTGCCGCCCGCGCCTCAGGGGTGCGGGAGAGCAGATGCCAGGCCCACACCAGGGTCGAGCTGGTGGTCTCATGGCCGCCGATATAGAGCGTGACCGCCTCGTCGCGGATCTCGACGTCCGTGAGCCGCGCTCCCGTCTCGTCCTGGGCGGTGAGCAGCCGGCTCAGAAGATCCGGCCGCTCGTCGGGGGCGTCCCGGTGCGCCGCGACGATCCGGGCGACCTCCGCGTCGATCACGGCCGCGGCCTTCTTGATCCGCGCCCGCCCAGGCGTGGGTAGCCAGTCCGGCAGCACCGCACCGAGCCCGCTGAACTCCGCCCCGATCTCCTTGAGGGCCACCTCCATGGCCTCGCCGATCGCCTCGGAGTCGGACTCCGTGTCGACACCGAAGATCGTGGACACGGCGATCCTGCGGGTCAGGGTCGCCATCTCCCGTTTGATGTCGATCCGCCGGCCGTCCGACCAGGACTCGGCCACCTCGATCGCACAGGAAGCCATCGTCTGCGCATAGGACTTGACCTGCTTCGGCCGCACCGAAGGCTGCACCAGCGACCGCTTGCGCCGCCAGTCCCTGCCTTTGGCGACCGTCACGCCATTGCCCATCACCGTGCGGAAGGCGATTCCCAGATCGGGCTGATCGAAGGTCCCCTCGATCTGCCGCATCAACTCCCCTATGTGGTCCGGCTCGGTGAGGAACACACAGGAGGTGCGGCCGAACCGCCAGCCGACCATCCCGCCCCGCTCCCGCAGCAGCTCGAAGAACGCGAGGGGGTCCTTGCCGAACTGCGGCAGATTGCCGAGCAGTGGCACTCCGCGCGGACCGGGCACCAGCTCGGGACCCTGCGGCCGTGCATCCACGCCCGCAGCAGACTCCGTGGTCATGGTCGAACTCCCCTCCCCGGTGGCGCAGTTCGTTCACGGCGCCGCATGTGACGCCATGAAATCGGAGCCTCGAACGCACCGCCACCCCTGTGGACAACCGTTCGAGATCATGGCGCCCACTCGTATGACAAACACCCCCACCCCACCGCCAGCGCCTGTGGAAAAGCCGGTGCGCCGCCCCCGACAGGGAACGGCGCACCGGCCTCACACAACCGAACATCACGACCAGGCACTCAGCCCACGGACGAGTACGCAACCACCCCACGCAGCAAGGCATCCACGGCCTTGCGCGCATTCTTCGCCACGGTGCTGTCCTCCTTGGGCGCGGCCGCCGCGATCTGCCCGAGCACATCGATGACCTGCTTGCACCAGCGCACGAAGTCGCCGGCCGGCATCTCCGCCTCGCGCAGCACCTCGTCCAGGCCCTTGTCCGAGGCCCACATATATGCGGCCCACGCGAAGCCCAGATCGGGCTCGCGCTGACCGACGCCCTCGGTCTGGCTGATCCCGAAGTCCTCCTCGAGCGCGTCGAGGCGCCCCCAGATCCGCACCATGTCACCGAGCGCCGCCTTGGCCTTGCCCGAGGGCAGCTTGGGTGCCATGGCGTCATCGCTCTGGCGCGCCTCGTACACCAACGCCGATACGCAGGCGGCCAGTTCGGCCGGGGTCAGGCCTTCCCAGACTCGCTCCCGCAGGCACTCCGAAGCAAGCAGATCGAGCTCGCCGTAGAGCCGCGCGAGCCGCTTGCCGTGTTCGGTGACCTCGTTGCCGCGCAGATAGTCCAGCTCGGTGAGGAGGGCGACGATGCGGTCGAAGGTGCGGGCGATCGTGTTCGTCCGCCCCTCGATGCGCCGCTCCAGCTGCTTGGTGTCGCGAAGGAGCCGGTGGTAGCGCTCGGCCCAGCGGGCGTGGTCCTCCCGCTCGTCGCAGCCGTGGCACGGGTGCGCCCGCAGCTCCGCCCGCAGCCGTGCGATCTGGCGGTCGTCGGCCGCCTCCGCACGTCCGCGCCGGTGCCGCTCGGGCCGGATGTGCCCGGCCTTCGTGCGCAGCGCGGAGGCGAGATCGCGCCGGGACTGCGGCGAGCGCGGGTTGAACGACTTGGGGATCCGCATCCGGTCGAGCGCCTCGACCGGCACCGGGAAGTCCATCGACGCGAGCCGCTTGACCTGCCGCTCCACGGTGAGCACCAGCGGGCGCGGTCCGTCGTGGGCTTCGAAGCCACGGTGCCCGTTGGAGCGCCCTGCGGGCAGCCCCGGGTCGAGCACGAGCGCGAGCCCCGCGTACTTGCCGGTCGGCACATGGATCACATCGCCCGGCTTGAGCTTCTCCAGGGCCACGGCCGCCTCGGCACGGCGCTGCACCGCCCCCTGCTTGGCCAGCTCGGTCTCGCGGTCCTTGAGCTCGCGCCGCAGCCGCGCGTACTCCTCGAAGTCCCCGAGGTGACAGGTCATCGACTCCTTGTACCCGTCGAGCCCCTCCTCGTTGCGCTGCACCTGACGCGAGATCCCGACGACCGACTTGTCCGCCTGGAACTGCGCGAACGAGGTCTCGAGCAGCTCACGCGAACGATGCCGCCCGAACTGCTGGGTCAGATTGACCGCCATGTTGTACGAGGGCTTGAAGCTGGACCGCAGCGGATACGTACGCGTACCGGCCAGGCCCGCCAGCGCCTCCGGGTTCATGCCGCGCTGCCACAGCACCACCGCATGGCCCTCGATGTCGATGCCTCGCCGGCCCGCACGGCCCGTGAGCTGGGTGTACTCACCGGGGGTGATGTCGGCGTGCTGCTCACCGTTCCACTTGACGAGCTTCTCCAACACCACGGAGCGCGCGGGCATGTTGATGCCCAGCGCGAGTGTCTCGGTGGCGAAGACGGCCTTCACCAGGCCCCGTACGAACAGCTCCTCCACGACCTCCTTGAAGGTCGGCAGCATGCCCGCGTGATGCGCCGCGATGCCCCGCTCCAGGGCTTCGAGCCACTCGAAGTACCCCAGGACATGGAGGTCTTCGTTCGGAATCGCGGCCGTGCGCTCCTCGACGATCTCGCGCACCCTGAGCCGCGCGTCCTCGTCGTTCAGCCTCAGCCCCGCGTACAGACATTGCTGTACGGCTGCCTCGCAGGCGGCCCGGCTGAAGATGAAGGTGATCGCGGGCAGCAGGCCCTCGCTGTCGAGCCGGTCGATGACCTCGGGCCGCGACGGTGTCCAGATCCGCGAGCGCTGCCGGCGCTCCCGCTCCCGGTCGGCCTCGCGTCCGCGCCGCCGGCCCGGGCCGTGCGGCGTCCTGCTGGCCTCGAGCCGCGCCATCCGTACGAGATCGGGGTTGACCTCGCGCTTCTTGGCCGCGGACTCCTCCTCGAAGAGGTCGTACATCCGCCGCCCGGCGAGCACATGCTGGAACAGCGGCACGGGCCGGTGCTCGGAGACGATCACGTCCGTGTCCCCGCGCACCGTGTCGAGCCAGTCGCCGAACTCCTCCGCGTTCGACACGGTGGCCGAAAGCGAGACGAGCGTGACCGACTCGGGAAGGTGAATGATCACTTCTTCCCATACGGCGCCGCGGAAGCGGTCGGAGAGGTAGTGCACCTCGTCCATCACCACATAGCCGAGGCCGAGCAGCGACTGCGAGCCCGCGTACAGCATGTTCCGCAGCACCTCGGTGGTCATCACGACCACGGGCGCCTCGGAGTTGACGCTGTTGTCGCCGGTCAGCAGGCCGACCTTGTCCGCGCCATAGCGCTTGACCAGGTCCGCGTACTTCTGGTTGGACAGCGCCTTGATGGGCGTTGTGTAGAAGCACTTCTTGCCCTGTCCGAGGGCGAGATGCACGGCGAACTCGCCGACGATCGTCTTGCCGGAGCCGGTCGGGGCGGCGACAAGGACGCCCTTCCCCGCTTCCAGCGCCTGGCAGGCCTCGATCTGGAAGGGGTCGAGACCGAATTCGTACATCTCGCGGAAGGACGCGAGTGCGGTGGCCTGCTCGGCAGCGCGCACCCGTGCTGCCGCATATCGCTCGGCCGGTGAGAGGTCCTCTGTCATCTTGCTTCGAGCCTACCCGCAGGCACTGACAGCGTCGCGATCTTTGTTGACCCGACGACGAGGCTTTACCCGGCGAGTACGCGAACGGCTCCCGGCACACACACGGCGGTCAGCGGCAAAGGCCCCAGCGGCTCCCCGTCGGCGTATCCCGTGATGCCGGCCGCCTCGACCGTGATCTTCGCGGCGCGGTGCACGGTGACCTTGGGGTGGTCGACATGCGTCCCTTTGTAGACCCGCGGAAACACCTTGAGCAGCGTCGCGCGTGAGCAGTCCCCCACGACGGTCACATCGAAAAGCCCGTCGTCGACCGCGGCCGAGGGACAGATCCGCATGCCACCGCCGTACGAGGATCCGTTCCCGACGGCGATCAACGTCGCGTCGACTTCCTGGACGGGCCCGTCGTCCAGGCGGATCCGGAACGGGAACGGCTTGAACGCGGCCAGCTCCGCGATCATCGCGAGGTCGTACTTGAAGCGGCCGCTGGGCCAACGCATCCGGTTTCCGCGGTCGTTGACCCGCGAATCGAAGCCGCAGGCGAGAACGGTGCCGAAGAGACGGTCGCCGATACGGCCGAGGTCGACGGCACGGGTCATGGCGCCCTTGAGCGCCCGGGCCGCGAGCCGGCCGGAGGCTTCCGGGTCGCGTATGGGCAGGTCCAGGGCGCGGGCGAAGTCGTTACCGGTGCCGACCGCGACGATGCCGAGCGGAGTGTCCGTCCCGGCGACGGCCTGGAGCGCGAGGTTGATCATCCCGTCCCCGCCGACGGCGACCAACGCGCCCGTCCCCTGGCCGACGGCTTCACGGGCCCGTCTCAGGGCGTCGTCGGCGTCCTCGCCGACGATCGTACGTACGGAGAAGCCGGCGTCCCGGAACGCGCGAGCGGCCGGCTGCGCCGCGTGGGCGCCCCGGCCGCGTCCCGCGGTGGGATTGACGAAGAGGGTGATCTCGCTGGTCACGGCCCGGACCCTACAAGGTCAGGTGACGTCGTCGTAACCGTTCATCCGCCGCTCACCGTCGCCGGATGCCTGCTCGGGCAGGGCCTTGGAGGCGGAGACGGTTTCGATTTCGCCGATGTCCTCGGGGGTGAGGTCGAGGTCGGAGGCCTCGTCGTCGGCGGGTCCTTCGGCTTCGGCCCTCGCCCGGCGCTTGTCATTGATCAGCGAGATCCCGACCGCACCGAAGTACAGCACCCAGATGGGCACTGCCAGGGCGAGCATCGACACCGGGTCGGTGCTCGGAGTGGCGATGGCCGCGAACAGCGTGATGCCCATGATCATTGCGCGCCACCAGCTGAGCAGCTTGGCGCCCGAGACGATGCCGCCGAAGTTGAGCATCACCAGGAGCAGCGGCAACTGGAACGCCAGCCCGAAGACGACGATCATCCGCATGATCAGGTTGATCAGGTCGTCGAGCGGCAGAAAGTTCTCACTGCCGACGATCGAGAACTGGATCAGGACACTGGCCATCTTCGGCAGCGACCAGTACGCGAAGTACGCGCCCAACAGGAACAGCGGGAACCCGGTGAAGACCAGCGCCAGCGAGTACTTCTTCTCGTTCCGGTGCAGACCGGGCGCGATGAAGCCCCAGAGCTGGTAGAGCCAGACCGGCGTGGCCAGCACGAGACCCGTCGTGAACGAGACCGTGAGCGCAAGCGTGAACGGGCTGATCAGACCGTTCTGCGTGATGCGGGCGCACTTCTCCGCGCCCGATTGCTGCAGCTCGTCGAAGCTCATGTCGCAGCCCACGGCACCGAGAATCGGATTGGTGAAGAACTCGATGACGTCCCTGTAGATCAGGAGCGAGAGCACCGTCGTGACAATGATGGCCAGCAGGCTCTTGACCAAGCGGCTGCGCAACTCGCGCAGGTGCTCCTGGAGCGGCATCCGCCCCTCGGGATCCTTCTCCTGCTTGCGGGCAGACTTGAGCAACCCACGTCCTCATCTCGTGCGGCAGGCCGGACGTGACCTGCACTCGGTCAGCGCTGGGTGGTGTCCGTGGGCTCGGTCACCGGACGCGAGCTGGTCACGTCGCCGGGAGCGGCCTGGATCGTGCGCTGAGCCGGGGGTACCTGCTCGTCGGTGTTCGGCGGGCCGGCAGCGGCGTCCTTGTTGTCATCCGACTTCATCGCCTTGGCCTCGCTCTTCAGGATGCGGGCCGACTTGCCGAGCGAGCGCGCCATGTCGGGAAGCTTCTTGGCGCCGAACAGCAGGATGATCACGACGAGGATCAGGATGATTTCGGGGGCCCCGAGGTTCATAGCCGTTTACCTTCTTCACCGAGGCGACAGGGAACATGTGCCCGGCGACCCGGACAGACATCCGATCACCGCGCTGACAGCGATCGTAACCCCCGGGAGTGAACCTGAGGCAATGCCTGTGCGTACTCCCGGTTGCTGACCCGACGCCTCCTTGCCGGGTCACTGCCTAAGGAGCGTACCCGCCCGGCCAAGCAAGTTGGAGTGCACGCAGGTCAATTATCGAAGGCGCAGCTCAGGCGCCTTACAGAACCTCGCGCCCGGTTCGGGACATATCCGTCGCAGCCCGCTCAAGATCGTTCGCCGCGACGCTGATCTTCCGTGAGGTCTCGGCGACTTGGGTGCCCAGGCGGCGGACCTCGACAAAGACCCGTACGGCGAAGAAGGCGAGCACCATGAGCCCGAGGAAGCCGAGTGCGATCGCGATCATGGGCCAGAGCATGGGCGCCAGCCTAGACCGTGGAGTGCAGACGCAGGGTCCGCACCCCACCGCGCATGAGGAGTTCGACGATCCGCTCCCCCGCCGGCTTGCGGACGGACGAGCCGCAGTCGGGGCAGGTGAAGGAGTAGAAGGTGGTGCGGTCACTGGCGCCCATCACCAACCGCAGCGCCGCGGCGGCGAGTACGAAACGGGAACGGCAGTCGGGACACCCGGCACGGAAGACAGCCGGGGAACCTGCAACCACACGGCTAAACCCGGACATTTCCGAATTACTGGACTCTGTCTCGAGGTTGGGCGAGTACCAGCGTCCCACCGTGCCGGCGCTCCACGGCCCGGCGAGGCCGCCCGACTCGTCCACCCCGCCCGACGCATCCAGTGTCCGCACCGTCACAGCTCCTCTCGGTCCTGCCCGTACGTCTCGATCGGTACCGTCCGTATGCCCTGATCAGTTCTGCTCGTACGCCTCGAGCGCCGCCCTGGCCGCCTTGCGCGCACTGTCCGCCAGGTCCTGCGGCGCGACGATGTGCCCGTCCCGGCCGAGCCGGAGCGCGAGCCGCTTCAGCGAGGCCGGGTCGGGAGTGCGCAGCGTGATCCGCAGCCCGCCCTCGGGCAGCTCCTCCGCACTGTCGTGCGGGTAGTACTCGGCGACCCAGCGACCGCCGGGCCCGACCACGACCACGACCTCGGGGTCGTCGGCCGAGGGCTGTACGAGCCCTTCGGACAGGTCCCGCAGCTCGAGCTCCGGCGGTGCGGCGGCCTCGTCGAGGATCCGGATCTCGGCGACCCGGTCGAGCCGGAAGGTGCGCCGCGCCTCCGAGCGGTAGCACCAGGCCTCCATGTACGTGTGGCCGAGCGCGAACAGCCGGATCGGGTCGACCTCACGCTCCGTGAGCTCGTCACGGGCCGGCGAGTAGTAGCGCACCCAGAGCCGCCGGCGCTCGGAGATGGCGCGGTCGACCTCGGCGAAGACGCCGCCTTCGGACTCGAAGGTGACCGAGAGCCGGTCTCCGGCCGCGGCGGTCTCGCCCGCGGCGGCCTCCAGCTTGGACGTGGCGCGCACCAGCGCCTCCCGGTCGCTCTCGCGCAGTCCGGGCAGCGTGGCGACGGCACGCGCGGCCACGAGCAGCGCCGTGGCCTCGTCGGCGGCGAGCCGCAGCGGGGCGGCCACGTCATCGGGGTTGTGCCACCAGATCCGCTCGCCGTCGGTGTCGATGTCGAGCAGATCACCGCCGCGGAAGCTCGTCCCGCACAGCGGCAGTACGTCGAGGTCGGAGATCAGCTCGGCCTCGGTGACCCCGAAGGCGCGCGCGACATCCGCGACGCGGGCGCCCGGGCGCTCGCGCAGATAGGTCACCAGGGACAGCATGCGCCGTGTCTGGTCGATGGCATTGGCAGCCATGAGTTGTTCCGCTCCCCCTCAGCCCTTGGCCACGGCGCGCAGCCGGTCCACGACGTCCGCCCTCAGTTCGGCGGGCTCGAGCACGACCACATCGGGCCCGAACTCCACGAGCCAGGCGTCGAGCCCGTGCCCGTACGGAATCTCCAACTCGTCCCAGCCGTCGCCGAGTTCCCGTACGCGGGCCGCCTTGGCACGCAAGGGATAGCCGGCCTCCGTGCGCAGCCTGATCAGCGCGGTCCGGTCGGTGATCTCGCCGGCCCAGCCCGCGACGGTCTCGCGGACGGTGACGACATCGGGGATCTCGGCGGTGAACTTGCCCGCGCGTGAACGCACCTTGCCCGTGATCCGCGAGAGCCGGAAGACGCGCTCGGCGCCGCGGTCGCGGTCCCAGCCGGCCAGGTACCAGTGGCCGCGCCAGCACTCCAGGGCCCACGGCTCGACGTGCCGGGTCTCGGGGCGCGCGGCGGTGGCCTTGCGGTAGTCGAAGACGACGGGCCTGCGGTCGCGGCAGGCCAGCATCAGCGGTTCGAAGGCCGTTTCGTGCACGGGGATGCGCGGTTCGAGGGCGCCATGACTCTCGTACGGATCCACGTCCTCGGGCATCCCCGCGGCGCGCAGCTTCTGCAGGGCGCCGCTGGCCGCACCGGCGAGCCGTGCCTGCTGCCAGACCTTGGCGGGGGAGCCGGGGGGGGGGGGGTCCCCCGCGGCGGGGGGGGCGGGGGGGGGGGGGGGGGGGGTGGGGGGGGGGGGGGGGG
>NZ_JAEIMH010000028.1:38674-96095 GCF_016464295.1 Streptomyces sp. N35
GGCCCCCCGGGCCGCCCCGGCGACCCGGGCCTGCTGCCGGCCCTTGGCGGCGCCGCCGAGGGCGGCGGCCTCCTCGGCGTCGAGGGTGACGGGCGGCAGATGGTTGGAGTCGCGGCGGGCGAGATAGCCGACCTCGCCGTCCAGGTTCTCCACCGTCTCGATGACCAGGCCGAGTTCGCGCAGATCGTCCTTGTCACGCTCGAACATCCGGTTGAAGCTGTCATCCGAGTTGGCTTCGAGGTAGGCCTCGATGGAACCGCGCAGCTCACGCTTGCTCAGCGGTCGCCGGGTCCCGAGCAGACACAGCGCCAGATTCATCAGCCGCTCTGCCTTGGCAATCGCCATCGACGCCCTCTCCACCCCTCCTGGACTGCTTCTACGAAGCTCGACCGTACCGTCCCGGGGTAGCGGGGCAAAAGCCGAGGGCAAGAGGTGCATCCCGGAGGGATCCGGTTGAGGGTGGTGGCGGGCGACGAGAGGGCCCTTGCCAGCAGGCAAGGGCCCTCAAATGTTCGAACCGGACCGGATCAGACCGAGACCAGGTCGCAGACGAAGATCAGCGTCTCGCCCGGGGCGATCTTGCCGCCGGCGCCACGGTCGCCGTAGGCGAGGTGGGCGGGGATGATCAGCTGGCGGCGGCCGCCGACCTTCATGCCCTGCACGCCCTGGTCCCAGCCCGCGATGACCTGGCCGGCACCGAGGTGGAAGGCGAGCGGGGTGCCACGGTTCCAGCTGGAGTCGAACTCCTCGCCGGTGGAGAAGGACACGCCCACGTAGTGGACCTGGACCGTGTCTCCGGCCTTGGCCTCGGGGCCGTCGCCTTCCCAAATGTCCTTGATCTCAAGGTCCTTCGGCGGCTCGCCACCGGGGAAGTCGACCTCGGGCTTCTCGATGCTCACGTGTATTGCTCCTGATTTCTACGGATGGGCAACCCGGACAGTCTTACATCTTCGCCAGGATGTCCACGGCGAAGACCAGCGTCGACTTGGCGGGGATGGGGCCCTGCGCCTGGTCGCCGTAGCCGTCGGCCGGCGGCACGACGAGCAGCACGCGGCTGCCGACCTTCTTGCCCTCGAGACCCTTCGACCAGCCCGGGATCACCTGGTTCAGCGGGAACGTGACCGGCTGGCCGTTCTTGTAGCTGCTGTCGAAGGTCTTGCCGTCCTTCCAGAGCTTGCCGACGTAGGAGACGGCGACGGTGTCGGTCGCCTTCAGCTCGTCGCCGGTGCCCTCGATGACGTAGTTCGAGACCAGCTTCGCCGGAGCGGTCTTGTCGCTCGGGATGGTGACCTCGGGCTCCTTGCCGTCCTCATTGGTGCCGATCTTGGGCAGGTTCGCGTCCGTCTGGTCGACGACCTTGCCGCCCTCGATCTTCTTGGGGATCGGGGTGCCCTTCGTCGCCTTCACGACGTCCATCACGAAGACGAGCGTGGCGCCCGGCGGGATGTCGCCCTGGCCCTGGTCGCCGTAGCCGAGCTCCGGCGGGATCGAGACCTCGAGGCGGCTGCCCTGCTTCTGCCCCTTGAGGGCCTGCTGCCAGCCCTCGATCACACCGCCGCCGCCGAGGGTGACGTCGAAGGGCTGGCCCCGGTCGAAGCTGTTGTCGAACGGCTTGTCGCCATCCCACAGCTGCCCCAGGTAGTTCACCTGGGCCTTGTCGCCGTCGGCCAGCGGCTCGCCCTTGCCCTCGCTGATGACCTCGACCTTCAGGTCCTTCGGAGCAGTGCCCTTGCCCTTGGCCAGGGTGGGCTTCTCGCCGAACTTCGCACCGGCGGTGATGGTGGGCAGCCCGCCCTTGGTCACGGCGGACGAGGAGGAGTCGGAGTCGGAGCCCTTGTCGTCGCCGCAGGCCGCTGTCGACAGCAGCAGCAGCGGTACGAGCACAAGGCCGGCAAGTCGGCGTCGCACAGTGGTCCTCTGGGGTTGCAGGAGTGTTCGGTGCCCGCCACCTTACGGCCAAGCCGTACGCCGTCCATGTAGGGCATGCCTGCGGGCCCGCACCGATGATTCGGTACGGGCCCGCAGTCCGGATTGCCGCCGGATCACATCCCGGCGATGAGCTTCTCCACCCGGTCGTCCACGGAGCGGAACGGGTCCTTGCACAACACGGTGCGCTGCGCCTGGTCGTTGAGCTTGAGGTGCACCCAGTCGACCGTGAAGTCGCGGCGCTGCTCCTGCGCACGGCGGATGAAGTCGCCGCGCAGCCGCGCCCTGGTGGTCTGCGGGGGCACGGACTTGCCCTCGAAAATCTTCAAGTCGTTGCAGATACGGGCGGCTTGCCCCCTCTTCTCGAGCAGGTAGTACAGCCCGCGCCGACGGTGGATGTCGTGGTACGCGAGGTCTATCTGCGCGACCCGGGGGTGCGACATGGTCATGTTGTGCTTGGCGCGGTAGCGCTCGATGAGCTTGTACTTCATGACCCAGTCGATCTCGGTGCCGATCCGGTCGAGATCCTCCGCCTCGATGGCGTCGAGGGTGCGGCCCCACAGTTCGAGTACCTGGGCGACCGTGCCGGTGCGGATGCCGCGCCGGTCGACGAAGTCCACGGCCTTCTCGTAGTACTCGCGCTGCACGTCGAGCGCCGAGGCCTCGCGTCCGGAGGCGAGGCGCACCTTGCGCCGGCCGGTGATGTCGTGGCTGACCTCGCGGATGGCCCTGATCGGGTTCTCCAGGGTCAGGTCCCGCATCACGGTGCCCGCCTCGATCATGCGGAGCACCAGGTCGGTGGCGCCGACCTTGAGCAGCATGGTCGTCTCGGACATGTTGGAGTCGCCGACGATGACATGCAGACGGCGGTAGCGCTCCGCGTCCGCGTGCGGTTCGTCGCGGGTGTTGATGATCGGCCGGGAGCGTGTCGTCGCCGACGAGACGCCTTCCCAGATGTGCTCGGCGCGCTGGCTCACGCAGTACACGGCGCCGCGTGGGGTCTGCAGCACCTTGCCGGCTCCGCACAGGAGCTGACGGGTCACCAGGAACGGGATCAGGATGTCCGCGAGCCGGGAGAACTCGCCGTGCCGTGCCACCAGGTAGTTCTCGTGGCAGCCGTACGAGTTGCCCGCCGAGTCGGTGTTGTTCTTGAAGAGATAGACGTCGCCCGCGATTCCTTCCTCGTGCAGGCGTCGTTCGGCATCGACGAGGAGGCCTTCCAGAATGCGCTCGCCGGCCTTGTCGTGCGTGACCAGCTCGGTCACGTTGTCGCATTCGGGAGTTGCGTACTCCGGGTGCGACCCGACGTCGAGATAGAGGCGGGCGCCGTTCCGCAGAAAGACATTGCTGCTGCGGCCCCATGACACGACACGGCGGAAGAGGTACCGCGCCACTTCGTCAGGCGACAGACGGCGCTGTCCCCTGAACGTGCATGTGACGCCGTACTCGTTCTCCAGCCCGAAAATTCGGCGGTCCATGACTGAACATTACGCCTGATGCTCCGTGCTGAAACCGGGTTCGACGGCACCTTTTCGATCACTTTCCGACGAGCCGGTGATATCCGTGGTGCGTCCGGGAACGGCGAGCACCTTCACGGTCGCGAGCAGCACGGACAGCGCGGCGAATCCGCCGACGCCCGCGACGGCGAAGCCCCAGGCCGTCGAACCGTTCTCGATCGCCGGGCCCGCAACGCCCGTTCCGACCGCCGCGCCGACCCCGAAGGTGGTCACGAGCCACGAGAACGCCTCGGTCACGGTGCCGCGCGGGGCGTGCCGGTCGACGACGATGAACGCGCACGCGAGCGAGGGCGCGAGGAACACGCCGGCGACCGCGGCGAGTACGCACATCGCCGGCACGTCCGGCGTGAAGGCGAGGGGTACGTAGCCGAGCGCGAGCAGCCCTACGAGGATGCGCAGCCTGCGCTCGGGAGCCCCCGTCCACTTCCGCGCGCCGTAGAACGCGCCGCCGAGCAGGGCACCGAGACCGAGCGCGGCCATCAGCCAGCCGTACACCGACTCCTGCCCGTGGTCGTCGGCGTACGCGACACCGGCCACCGTGATCGAGCCGAGCGCGAGGCCGACGAAGAAGAACGAGCCGAGCAGCGCGAGCAGTCCCGGCGAGCGCAGCGCTCCCAGCCAGTGCGCCTCGCGCGGCGCCGAACGCCAGGTGCGCGACGGCTCGGAGACCACCACCGACAGGGCGCCCGCGACACCGATCACGTTGATGACGAGCAGCGCCCCGGCGGCCGACCACAGCGAGACGATCAGCGTGACCATCAACGGGCCGACGGTGAACATGATTTCCTGCGCCACCGCGTCCATCGCATACGCGGCGTGCACCCGGTCCTCGCGCTTGAGCACCCCCGGCCACAGGGCCCTGAGGCCGCCTTCGAGCGGCGGCGTGAAGAGTCCCGCGATCGCCACGGCCACATACGCGAGGAGCAGCGAGTCGATGCCCACGAACGCGAACAGCGCCATCCCGAGCGCGGACACGATCGCCGCGGGCAGCATCACCCGCGGCTGTCCGCGCAGGTCCACGGCCCGGCCCAGGAGCGGCTGGCCGACGGCGGTGGCGAGCCCGTACACGGCGGCCAGGGCGCCGGCCAGCGTGTAGCTGCCGCCCTCGGCGCGTGCGAACAGCACGATCGCGATATGCCCGGTGGCACTCGGCAGCCGGCCCACCAGGGTGCCGGTGAGCAGCCGCGCCGCATGCCGTGTGCGCAGCAGCTCCGCGTATCCCGCGGCCATCGGCGGGCTCCTCTCGCTCGTTCCACGATGAAGTTTTACGTATAACGTCCGTGGTTATACGTACCATGAGCCCAGCCCGACGGTCCAGCCCGCCAACCGTTCCAGCGGTCCGCACGGACCCAGCCCACCGGTCCCGCACGACCCAGCCCACCGGTCCCGCACGGACCCCGACCGACCCAGCGAGGAGCAGCCGTGGCCCGGCCCACGAGCAAGGACGTGGCCCACGCCGCCGGGGTCTCCCAGGCCGCCGTCTCCCTCGTCCTCGGCGACAAATGGCGCGGCCGCGTCTCCGAGACCACCGCCGAACGCGTCCGCGCCGCCGCCCGCGACCTCGGCTACCGCCCCAACCTCGCCGCCCGCAACCTGCGCCTCGGCTCCACGCGCACCGTGCTCCTGGTCGTCCCGGCGCTCACCAACGACTTCTTCGCCCGCGTCTACACGGGCGCCGCCCGCATCGCCGCCGCCCACGACTTCGGCGTGGTCCTCTACCCCTCCCCCGACGGCATCGGACCCGCCAAGGACCCCTTCGCCTCGGCCCGTTCGGCCCTCGACGGCGTCATCGCCTCGTCCATGGCGGCCGGCGCACTCGCCGACATCCGCGGCGCCGACCTGCCCCTCGTCATGCTCGACAGCGACCCGGCCGACACCACGGCCGCCGCCCACGTGAACGTCGACCTCGCCGCCGGCATGCGCCAGATGACCGAGCACCTCCTCGCACTCGGCCACCGCCGCTTCCTGCACCTGGCCGCCGATGTCGACTCATGGACTTTCGCCGTACGAGCCGACGCCATCGCCCACGCCCTGCGCACCGCCCCAGACGCCACGCGGCGCACCGAGCACGCTCCCCTCACCGTGCACGGCGCCCGTGCCGCCGCAGAGCGCGCCCTGACCGCCACCGGCCCCCGCCCCACCGCCGTCATCTGCGACGACGACATCATCGCGGCGGGCGCCTGCAAGGCCGTACGCCGCCTCGGCCTGCGCATCCCGGAGGACATCTCCGTCACGGGCTTCGACGACCTGGCCCTGGCCACCGCCGTCGACCCCGAACTCACCACGATCCGCATGCCCGCCGAACTGGTCGGGGAACGCGGCATGCAAGCCCTCCTGGACGTACTGGACGGCAAAGAACCCCAAAGCGACGCACTCCCCGTCGAGTTGGTCGTCCGCGACTCCACGGCGCCGCCCACTGCATAGCGGCTCCCGCGGAAACACCACGCCCCCGCCGCCGGGATCCCGCGGCGGGGGGGGACAGGGGGGGGGCGGGGGGGGCAGGGCCCGCCCCCCTCCTCGTCCCGCTCAGGCAGGCGGGCTCAGGACTCGCCCTCCTCCTCGTCCGACGGCGCATCGGTCGGCGTGGCAGCCGCGCCATCCGCCTCGAGCAGCCGCTTCAGCTGCCGCCCGACGATGCGCTTGAACTTCCGCTGCTGCGGCCGCGTACGGTCGAGGACCGCCACCTCAAGGCGCTCCGCGGGAATCTCCCGCTCACTCCCGTTGGCCTCGCGCGACAGCGCCTGCACCGCCAGCTTCAGCGCCTCCGCCAGGGTCATCCCGTCCTGGTGACGCTGATCGAGGAACGTACTGATCTGCTCCGCATTACCGCCCACCGCGACCGAGCCGTGCTCGTCCACGATCGAACCGTCATGCGGCAGCCGGTAGATCTGGTCACCGGCGGGCTCATGACCCACCTCGGCGACGACCAGCTCCACCTCATAAGGCTTCTCCGCGGCGCTGGAGAAAATCGTACCGAGCGTCTGGGCGTACACATTGGCGAGCCCGCGCGCCGTCACATCGTCACGGTCATAGGTATAGCCGCGCAGATCCGCATAACGGACGCCGCCGATACGCAAGTTCTCGTATTCGTTGTACTTACCGGCCGCGGCAAAACCGATCCGGTCATAGATCTCGCTGAACTTGTGCAGCGCTCGGGACGGATTCTCTCCGACGAACACAATCCCGTCGGCGTACTGCATCACCACAAGGCTGCGTCCACGGGCGATGCCCTTACGGGCGTACTCCGCCCGGTCGGCCATGGCCTGCTGGGGTGAGACATAGAACGGCGTCGACACCGGCTATCCGTCCCTTTCTGTCAGTGACAAGTGCATTCCGGTCCACCCGCTCTCAGAGCAGCGCGGCCCGCGGGCCATCGGGTCGTTCGAGGCGGTGCTCCACGACCGCGCGAGCGAGCGCCGAGGACTCCTCCTCGGACAGCCGCCGGAAGCCCTCATCGGTGATCACGGTGACGATCGGGAAGATCCGGCGGGCCACATCCGGACCACCCGTCGCCGAGTCGTCGTCCGCGGCGTCGTACAGCGCCTGGACGACCAGCGTCGTGGCATCCTGCTCGCTCAACTGGTCATGGAACAGCTTCTTCAGCGCGCCCCGGGCGAAGATCGAACCGGAACCCGTCGCCGCGAAGCCCTGCTCCTCGGTACGGCCACCGGTCACGTCATAACTGAAGATCCGGCCGCGCTCGCGATCCAGATCGAACCCGGCGAACAGCGGCACCACCGCGAGGCCCTGCATCGCCATGGCGAGGTTCGAACGGATCATCGTGGACAGCCGGTTGGCCTTGCCCTCGAGGGACAGCTGGGCGCCCTCGACCTTCTCGAAGTGCTCGAGCTCCAGCTGGAACAGCTTCACCATCTCGACGGCCAGACCCGCGGTGCCGGCGATACCCACCGCCGAGTACTCGTCCGCGGGGAAGACCTTCTCCATATCGCGCGAAGCGATCATGTTGCCCATCGTGGCCCGCCGGTCACCGGCAAGCACGACGCCTCCGGGAAACGTCACGGCCACGATCGTCGTACCGTGCGGCGCCTCGAACGCACCCTTCACGGGCGGGAGCTGACGGTTCGCGGGCAGCATGTCCGGCTGGTGCTCGCCGAGAAAGTCCACGAAGGACGACGAGCCGGGCGTCAGGAAGGCAGCCGGTAGACGCCCGGTGCTACGAGGATTGGCTTCCACGGGTTTCCTTCCAAGTAGGCAGTGGCCCGGCGGGTCTTGTCAGGGTCATCCCCCAACTTGCCGATGCCTGAATTGCAGTTGAAGCACAGTACGCCTCGGACCTTACCCGTCTCGTGGCAATGATCCACATGCACGGCCGGAGCCGCCAGGCAGATCACGCAGAGGCCCTTCTGCTGCGCGATCAGCTCGTCTCGCTCGGCTTCAGTGAGGCCGTACTGACGCTTCAGGTGGTCGGCGCGCCCCTGGACCGCTCGACAGGTCTTACAGCGAGTCGACAAGCCGTCGGACGCGGTGGCATTCCGGTGCCATTCGCTGTGCGGCTTGATCTCGCCACAGGTGCGACACAGCTTGTGGCCGTCTGGCACATCGACCTTCTCGCGGACTGTCTTCCCGAGCGCTTCCCGACGCCGCCGGTAGTGCGCGGCACTGTATTCCGCCACGCACTCCCGACAGTGCGCCTGCAAGCCGTCCTGCCGATTCCGGTCAGCGGCAAACGAGGACGGTGGCAACGTCCGGGAACACTTGGGACACCGCTTCAGCTCGGCGTCCGCCATGTCCGTTATTGCCCACCTTTCTGCACAAATGAGCGCACGAAGTCCTCGGCATTCTCCTCGAGTACGTCGTCGATTTCGTCCAGAACCGAGTCGACATCCTCACTCAGCTTCTCCTGGCGTTCCGCCAGGTCCTCGGAGCCCTGTGCATCCTGCACCTGCTCCTCGGTCTCCTCGGTAGAACGCGTGGCCTTCTGCTGTCCGCCGCCGGTGTCCTTGGTCGCCATGTCCCTCACCCCGCTCGGTGTCGACGTTCGCCGTTCTTGATCAGACCCTACGCCGAGGGTCCGACATCGGCCCCGCAGTTGGTTCAACGTGCGAGACCTACCCCTGTGATTCCCACAAGAGGCATGTATCAGCCGCCGGAAAGCACCCGCACCAGGTCTTCCGCGGTCCGGCACCTGTCCAGGAGCTCTTTGACGTGATTACGCGTTCCGCGTAGCGGTTCCAGGGTTGGGACGCGCTGCAGGGAATCGCGGCCGGGCAGGTCGAAGATGACGGAGTCCCAGGAGGCCGCGGCGACGTCGTCGGCGTACTGCTCGAGGCAGCGGCCGCGGAAGTAGGCGCGGGTGTCCTCCGGGGGCTTGGTCTCGGCGCGCTCGACCTCGGTCTCGTCCAGGAGCCGCTTCATCTTGCCGCGCTCGGCGAGACGGTTGTAGAGGCCCTTGTCGGGGCGTACGTCGGCGTACTGGAGGTCGACGAGGTGCAGGCGTGCGGCGTCCCAGTCGAGGTTGTCGCGGCGCCGGTAGCCCTCCATGAGCTCCTTCTTGGCGATCCAGTCGAGTTCGCCGGCCAGGCTCATGGGGTCGTTCTCGAGCCGGTTGAGGGTGTCCTCCCAGCGGCCGAGTACGTCCTTGGTCTGGTCGTCCGCGTCGGAGCCGAAGCGCTCTTCGACGTACTTGCGGGCGAGTTCGTAGTACTCCATCTGCAGCTGTACGGCGGTGAGTGTGCGTCCGCTGCGCAGCGTGACCAGGCGCTTGAGTGTGGGGTCGTGGGAGACCTGGTGGAGGGTGCGTACGGGCTGGTCGACGGCGAGGTCCACGGCGATGAAGTTGTCCTCGATCATCGACAGGACCAGGGCCGTGGTGCCGAGCTTCAGGTAGGTCGAGATCTCGGAGAGGTTCGCGTCGCCGATGATGACGTGCAGCCGGCGGTACTTCTCCGCGTCGGAGTGCGGTTCGTCGCGGGTGTTGATGATGGGTCGCTTGAGCGTGGTCTCGAGGCCGACCTCGACCTCGAAGTAGTCGGCGCGCTGGCTGATCTGGAAGCCGTGTTCGTGGCCGTCCTGGCCGATGCCGACGCGGCCCGCGCCGGTGACGACCTGGCGGGAGACGAAGAACGGCGTGAGGTGGCGCACGATGTCCGAGAAGGGGGTCTCCCGCTTCATCAGGTAGTTCTCGTGCGTGCCGTATGAGGCGCCTTTGTTGTCGGTGTTGTTCTTGTAGAGGTGGATGGGCTGGGCGCCGGGCAGGTTCGCTGCGCGTTCGGCGGCCTCGGCCATGATGCGTTCGCCGGCTTTGTCCCACAGGACGGCGTCGCGGGGGTTGGTGACTTCGGGCGAGCTGTACTCGGGGTGTGCGTGATCCACGTACAGGCGTGCGCCGTTGGTGAGGATGACGTTGGCGAGGCCGATGTCCTCGTCGGTGAGCTGGCTGGAGTCGGCGGCCTCGCGGGCGAGGTCGAAGCCTCGCGCGTCGCGCAGCGGGTTCTCCTCCTCGAAGTCCCAGCGGGCGCGCCGCGCCCGGTGCATCGCCGCCGCGTAGGCGTTGACGATCTGGGACGAGGTGAGCATGGCATTGGCGTTGGGGTGCCCGGGCACGGAGATCCCGTACTCGGTCTCGATGCCCATTACTCGCCGTACGGTCATGCGGCCCTCCTTGCCCGGCGGCGCTCCCTTGTGGGAGCGGCGCTCAAGTACCGCTGGTTCTCCGGGTCGTGTGCGGTGCCCGTCCCCGCACTGCGCGACTCGGCGGTACGGAAGAGCCTAGAACGGCTTTGCGCTGGTGGGGAGATCAATTGCGTCATTGCCTGTGCAGTGCTGGTGCTGGGGCGTCGTCCTGAAAAACAGTCGGCTGCGGGTACCCCGAAATGGGCACCCGCAGCCGCCCTGCCATTTACAGGTACTGACCGGTGTTGGCCACCGTGTCGATGGAACGTCCGGTGTCCGCGCCCTGCTTTCCGGTGACGAGCGTACGGATGTAGACGATCCGCTCGCCCTTCTTGCCGGAGATACGGGCCCAGTCGTCCGGGTTGGTGGTGTTGGGCAGGTCCTCGTTCTCCTTGAACTCGTCCACGCAGGCCTGGAGGAGGTGGGAGACGCGAAGGCCCTTCTGGTTCTTGTCGAGGAAGTCCTTGATGGCCATCTTCTTGGCGCGGCCGACGATGTTCTCGATCATGGCGCCGGAGTTGAAGTCCTTGAAGTACAGGACTTCCTTGTCGCCGTTGGCGTACGTGACCTCGAGGAAGCGGTTCTCCTCGGATTCGGCGTACATGTGCTCCACGGCGGTCTGGATCATCCGGCCGACCGTGGCGCCCTTGTCGCCGCCGTGCTCGCCGAGGTCGTCGGAGTGCAGCGGGAGGCGCTGGGTGAGGTACTTGGCGAAGATGTCCTTGGCCGCTTCGGCGTCCGGACGCTCGATCTTGATCTTCACGTCGAGCCGGCCGGGTCGGAGGATGGCCGGGTCGATCATGTCCTCGCGGTTGGAGGCGCCGATCACGACCACGTTCTCCAGGCCCTCGACACCGTCGATCTCGGCGAGCAGCTGGGGGACGATGGTGTTCTCCACGTCCGAGCTGACGCCGGATCCTCGGGTGCGGAACAGGGACTCCATCTCGTCGAAGAAGACGATGACGGGAGTGCCTTCGCTGGCCTTTTCACGAGCACGCTGGAAGACGAGGCGGATCTGCCGCTCGGTTTCGCCGACGTACTTGTTGAGGAGCTCGGGGCCCTTGATGTTGAGGAAGAACGACTTGCCCTGGGCTTGTCCGGTGACCTCGGCGACCTTCTTGGCAAGGGAGTTGGCGACTGCCTTGGCGATGAGGGTCTTTCCGCAACCGGGCGGACCGTAGAGCAGGACGCCCTTGGGCGGGCGCAGTTCGTGCTCCCGGAACAGGTCCGGGTAGAGGTACGGGAGCTCGACCGCGTCGCGGATCATCTCGATCTGGTTGCCCAGACCGCCGATCTGCTCGTAGCCGATGTCCGGGACCTCTTCGAGGACCAGTTCTTCGACCTCGCTCTTGGGCACGACCTCGTAGACGTATCCGGAGCGTGGTTCGAGGAGCAGGGCGTCGCCGGGGCGGATGACCACGTCGAGCAGGGGCTCGGCGAGGCGGACCACGCGCTCTTCGTCGGTGTGGCCCTGTACGAGGGCCCGCTCGCCGTCCTCGAGGATCTCCTTGAGGGTGACGATGTCGCCGACGCTCTCGAATTCCATGGCCTCGACCACGTTGAGCGCTTCGTTGAGCATCAGTTCCTGACCGCGCCTCAGGTCGTCGAGGTCGACGCTGGGGCTGACGTTCACGCGCAGTTTGCGGCCGCCGGTAAAGATGTCCGCCGTGCCGTCCTCGTTGGCGCTGAGGAAGACACCGAAGCCGGCCGGTGGCTGTGCGAGCCGGTCGACTTCTTCCTTGAGGGCCACGATCTGGTCGCGGGCCTCGCGGAGCGTGTTGGCGAGTCGTTCGTTCTGCGCGGAGACTCCGGCCAGGCTGGTCTGCAGCTCGACGATCCGCTCTTCGAGAATCCTCGTATGACGCGGAGAGTCGGCGAGCTTGCGTCGCAGGACGGCGATCTCCTGCTCGAGATAGGCAATCTGGCCGGCCGGGTCATCGGACCCTCGAGCCGGGCGGATGCCGCGGTTCATGTCGTCGTCGTGGGCTGCCACGGTCCTCACCTCCTCCGGGGGGAGCTGGACGCTTCCTGACCCTACCTGGGCAGGTACTGATTGAAACCCCTAGATCACAAAGACGTCCGGGGTGTGTCTGATCTTCACCCTTGCGTTCTCCCTCACGCCAGCTTGTTACCCACGGAACAACATCGAAAAGCGAGCGGTTGTATCGTCGAAACGTTCAACACCCGTCAGGCCTGGCCTGACTTGCACTGTGTTGGGCCGCTCGACAGGAGAAATGGCAGGAGACATGACCGTGACGCACGAGGCCCCCTCCACCGACGGCGGAGAGGAGCTCGAGGTCTGGATCGACCAGGACCTCTGCACCGGCGACGGCATCTGTGCGCAGTACGCGCCCGAGGTCTTCGAGCTCGACATCGACGGACTGGCGTATGTGAAGGACTCGGGCGACGAGCTCCTGCAGCAGCCGGGTGCCACAACGCGGGTGCCGCTGCCGCTGATCCGCGATGTGGCCGACTCGGCCAAGGAGTGCCCGGGCGACTGCATCCATGTACGGCGCATTTCGGACAAGGTCGAAGTCTTCGGTCCGGACGCGGAGTAGCCGTAAGGCTTCTGAGCGTGACGAAAGGGCCCGTACCTGCCGAAGGTCGGCGGGTGCGGGCTCCTTTTTTCGGACGTTTTGCGGGATGCTCGCGTTACGTTCCGGTTTGTCCGGGATCGAGTCCTGCCCGTACGGGACTCAGACGCCGACCGCGGCGCTCTGCTCGGACCGGACGAACGTACTGTCCCGCCACTGCCATGTGGCCTTCTCGGTCTTGTCCGGGCAGCAGCGGGGCACGGCCGAGGACGAGTAGCCGAGCAGTGTGGCCGTGACGACGCCGTTGGTGACGGCGAAGTCGGTGACGCTGAGCCTGTCCTTGGGGTCGACCAGGGTGGCGACGACGCGGGGCTTGCCCGAGGCGGGCCGGGTGAGGACGTAGACGCCGCTCGGCGGGGTACCGGAGCCGGCGACGCAGCGGGCCACGGCGACCGTCTCGGGTCTGCCGTCGCCGTCGAGATCCCCGGAGGCGTGCTTGAGGATCTGGGGGCGCTCTCCCGCACAGTTCATCGGGATCGTCGCCGCGGTGGGGTCAGGGGCGGCCTGGGCGGTGACCG
Organism: Streptomyces sp. N35; assembly: GCF_016464295.1. Taxonomy (NCBI): domain Bacteria; kingdom Bacillati; phylum Actinomycetota; class Actinomycetes; order Kitasatosporales; family Streptomycetaceae; genus Streptomyces; species Streptomyces sp. N35. The sequence goes on from NZ_JAEIMH010000028.1 coordinate 51,863, forward strand.
GAGGCGGTCCGTGCTGCGCGGCGGTGGCGTCCTCGGGCTGAAGGAACGAGGAGCCGCCGACGACGGCCGCGAGGGCCGCGGCGGTGGCGAGCCAGTGCATGGGGCTGGTGCGCGTGTGGGCGAGCTCCGGTACGGCGGAGTGCTGCACGAGGAGTGTCTCCTGTGAGGGCTGTGCCGGTGGGGGTGTCCGGAATGGTGTCACACCTCACAGAGGTACGGAACGGCGGGGTGTGGCGCGGCCGCGTAAAGCCTCGGTCAATTGCCGGGCAAAGCGCGGTCGATCCACCCCGGCCACTGCGGCACGGCCAAGACGACGGCGCCGCCGCCGAGTTCCGTTTCGCACTTCTGGAACTCGGCGGCGGCGCCGATGTGTTGAGACCTTGCCTGCCAGCGGGCGTTCAGCGGCCGCGGGAGCCGCCCTCGGCGTTCGGGCCGTCGTAGTCCTCGCCGTACGCGCCCTTGGCGGGGCGGCGGCGGCGCATGGGCGGCTCGACGCCGTCCGCGAGGCGGCGGGCGGTGAGCAGGAAGCCGGTATGGCCGATCATCCGGTGGTCGGGGCGGACCGCGAGGCCCTCCACGTGCCAGTTGCGGATCATCGACTCCCACGAGGTCGGCTCGTTGAAGCAGCCGATCTCGCGGATGGACTCGACGGTGCGGGCGAGCTGCGTGGTGGTGGCCACGTAGCAGCACAGGATGCCGCCGGGGACGAGCGCCTTCTTGACGACGTCCAGGCACTCCCAGGGGGCGAGCATGTCGAGGATGACGCGGTCGACGTCGGTGTCGGACAGGTTGTCCTGGAGGTCGCCGACGGTGAGCTGCCAGGCGGGGTGCTCACCGCCGAAGTAGCGCTCCACGTTCGCCTTCGCGATCTCGGCGAAGTCCTCGCGGCGCTCGTAGCTGTGCAGCATGCCCTGATCGCCGATGGCGCGCAGCAGGAAGCTGCTGAGCGAACCGGAGCCGACACCGGCCTCCACGACGCGTGCGCCGGGGAAGATGTCGGCGAAGGCGAGGATCTGGCCCGCGTCCTTCGGGTAGACCACGGCGGCGCCGCGGGGCATGGACAGGACATAGTCGGGGAGCAGGGGGCGCAGCGCGAGGTAGGCGACGTTGCCGGTGGTGCGGACAACGCTGCCCTCGGGAGCGCCGATCAGCTCGTCGTGAGGAAAGGAACCCTTGTGGGTGTGGAAGTTCTTTCCCTCTTCGAGCGTGAACGTGTAGTGGCGGCCCTTGGGGTCGGTCAGCTGTACCTGGTCCCCGACCTTGAAGGGCCCGCGTCGGCGGGCGGCACCGGTCGGTTCGGACATGTGAACAGCCTACCGGCCGTGACGGGGCCCGCTCACCACGGCCGGGAGGGCCCTGCGGAGCTCAGCCGGTGCGGTCCATCGCCTTGACGAAGGCGCGCTCCACGTCCGAGGTCGACAGGACTCCGTAGATCTCACCGCTGTCCTCGACGACCAGGTACTCGGTGGCCGGGGTGGCGCGGAGCGTGTCGAGGAGCTCCTCGCCGGACAGCTCCGCCGAGACCTTCATGCCCTCGGTGAGGTCCTGGGCCAGACCGCTGACCGGGACCCACGGTCGGCGGTGCTCGGGGACGCCCACGATGGCCGCCTCCCGTACGACGGCGACGGGATCGCCGTGGCCGTTGACGACGACGAGCGCGCGGGCGCCCGCGTCGTTGGCGCGGCGCAGGGCTTCCGAGAGCGGCGTCGCGGACTCGACGGGGACGGCGCGGCGGGTGAGCGAACGGGCGCGCAGCTCGGGCAGACGCTCGCGGAGGCGGGCCATGCGCAGGCTGTTGCCGGCGCCGGTCCAGATGATCGCGGCCAGGATCGCGGCGAGCAGCGCGTCCATGACCGTGTCCATGCCGACGGAGTCGGTGGCCTCGGCGCCCAGCACGCCGGACTGGGTGAGCAGCGGCAGGCCGATCAGTACGGAGACGGCGAGCGCGCGGCCGACCCAGGCGGCGGCGACCGTGCCGCTCATGGGCTTGCCCGTGATCTTCCAGACGACGGCACGCAGCATCCGGCCGCCGTCCAGCGGGAGGCCGGGCAGCAGGTTGAAGGCGGCCACGATCAGGTTCGAGATCATCAGGCCGGCCATCAGGACGCCGGGGACGGTACCGGGTTCGACGGCCTGCATCCCGCCGTAGAAGACGGCGGCCAGGACGAGGGAGAGCAGCGGGCCGACGAAGGCGAGCACGAACTCGCGGCCCGGGGTCTCGGACTCCTTCTCGATCTCCGACACACCGCCGAAGAACTGGAGCTGGATCTTGCGCACCGGGAGCTTGAAGCGGAGCGCGGCGACGGTGTGGGCGAGCTCGTGGACGAGCACCGAACCGTAGAAGGCGACGGCGAAGAAGAGGGAGACCAGGTAGCGGGCGCCGCCGAGTTCGGGCAGGACGCGGTCGAGCTGGTTGCCGAAGACCCAGGTGATCAGGGCGGCGACGAGGAACCAGCTGGGTGCGACATAGATGGGCACGCCGAAGATGCGGCCCATGAGGAGGCCGCCGCCCGGGGCCTTCTTGTCCTGCGCGCCGGCGCCGTCCTTGTTCTCCGGCGCGGTGGCGCCGTCCTTCTGCTGCTGCTCGGCGCCGCTCTCCTTGTTCTTGTCGCCGTTCTTGTCGCCGTTCTTGTCGCCGCTGTTGTCGACGTGGCCGGCCTGTGCGGGCGCGGACGGCTTGTCAGGGGCGGGGGTGTCGGCTTCGGTGCGCTCGGGCTGTTCGGCCTGCGCCGTGGGCTTCGCGGAGTCGGTGCGTTCCGGCTCGGCGGGCGTCACCGAGGCATCCTTCCCGGACGTGGGGCCGCTGTCCCCGCCGCCGGTCCGCGGCAGTCCGCTCGCGCCGCTCTCGTCCACTGTGCGCCCCTTCAGTCCCCGTCGTGCCCGTGGTACCCGTCGTCCAACGTCTCTGCGAGGCCGTCCGTGCCGCCGTCCCGCGTGCGCCGCACCGGCTCGACAGGCAGGTGTCGACGGGGCGTTGCGCGTGCGTCACTCTCTCACGATCATGCGGTGCCGTACGGCCTGCCGTCGATGGTATGCGTCCGTTGTCGGTCACGGGCCGTAGGGTCTTCTCCATGGACAACAGCACCGAGGCCGGCGAGACCGCAGCGACCGTCGCCGGTCCCGCCGGCGGGGTGAGGGCCACGCCCCCCGTGTCGCTTTCGCCCTCACGGGCAAGCGACTTCATGCAGTGCCCGCTGCTCTACCGCTTCCGGGTCATCGACAAGCTGCCCGAGAAGCCGAGCCCGGCCGCCACTCGCGGCACCCTGGTGCATGCCGTCCTCGAGCGTCTCTTCGACGCCCCTGCCGCCGAGCGCACCGCGCCGCGCGCCAAGTCGCTCGTGCCCGGGCAGTGGGACCGGCTCAAGGAGTCCAAGCCGGAGCTGGCCGAGCTGTTCAGGGACAGTGACGAGCGGACCGCGGGCGATCAGCTCGCCCAGTGGCTCACCGAGGCGGAGGCGCTGGTCGAGCGCTGGTTCACGCTCGAGGACCCCACGCGTCTCGAGCCGGCCGAGCGGGAGCTGTTCGTCGAGGCCAGCCTGGACTCGGGTCTGAAGCTGCGCGGCATCATCGACCGCGTGGACGTCGCGCCGAGCGGCGAGGTGCGGATCGTCGACTACAAGACGGGCAAGGCGCCGCGGGCGGAGTATGCGGACGGTGCGCTGTTCCAGATGAAGTTCTACGCCCTGGTGGTGTGGCGTCTGAAGGGCGTGGTCCCGCGTCGGCTGCAGCTCGTGTACCTCGGCAGCGGCGATGTGCTGACGTACGACCCGGTGATGGCCGATCTGGAGCGGGTGGAGCGCAAGCTGCACGCGCTGTGGGAGGCGATCCGCGAGGCCACGGAGACCGGCGAGTGGCGGCCGCGGCCGAGCAAGCTGTGCGGCTGGTGCGACCACCAGGCGGTGTGTCCGGAATTCGGGGGCACTCCCCCGCCGTACCCGCTGCAGATCCGCCCGCCGCGTGCCGCGGGGGACGCTCAAGGCACAATGGGGCCGGTCTAGTCCTCGTCGCGAGGGCTTGGCGGCGCCGAGCGAAGGAGATATGCCGTGGCGATCCGCGTCCTGCTGGTCGACGACCAGCCGCTGCTGCGCACCGGGTTCCGGATGATTCTGGAGGCCGAGCAGGATCTCGCGGTCGTCGGCGAGGCCGGGGACGGTCTGCAGGCGCTCGACCAGGTGCGTGCGCTGCAGCCCGATGTCGTGCTCATGGACATCCGGATGCCGCGGATGGACGGTGTCGAGGCGACCCGGCAGATCACCGGGCCCGAGCGGGACGGCCCGGCGAAGGTCCTCGTGCTCACGACGTTCGATCTGGACGAGTACGTGGTGGAGGCGCTGAAGGCGGGCGCGAGCGGCTTTCTGCTCAAGGACGCGCCCGCCCATGAGCTGGTGCAGGCGATCCGGGTGGTCGCGGCCGGCGAGGCGATGCTCGCGCCGAGCATCACGCGCAGGCTGCTCGACAAGTACGCGGATCACCTGCCGTCCGGCGAGGAGCCCGTGCCGGACACGCTGAACACGCTGACCGAGCGTGAGGTCGAGGTGCTCAAGCTGGTGGCGCGCGGTCTGTCGAACGCCGAGATCGCCGCCGACCTGTTCGTGAGCGAGACCACCGTGAAGACCCACGTCGGCCATGTGCTGACCAAGCTGGGGCTCAGGGACCGCGTACAGGCCGCCGTGTACGCGTACGAGAGCGGTCTCGTACGGCCGGGTGCGCAGTAGCCGCACCCGCGGAACAGCGGTAACCGCACCCTCGGAACAGCAGTAGCCGCACCTGCGGAACAACGCAGTGAGGGGCGCCCCCGCTCGGGGCGGGCCCCCCCGCTGTGCCCCGGCGGGCGGCCCCTCTTCACCTCCCCGAAGCGGAAGACCGTCGAGGCGTCCAGGCACCACTCCACGCCGGAGATCTCCTCGCCGACGACGGCGTACTGCTTGCCCTGCCACAGCGGGATGATCGGGAGCTCCTCGGCGACGATGTCCTGCAGCCGGTGGAACTGGTCCTGGGTACCGGAGCGATCGGTCTGCGCGGCCGTACCGGGGACGATCTCGCCGGTGATCGTCTCGTTGGTGTAGTCGTTCATCAGGACGTTGTCCTTGCCGAAGAACGGCTGGGTGAAGTTCTCCGGGTCCGGGTAGTCCGGGACCCAGCCCTTCACGTAGAAGCCGTACTTGCCGGCCTCGACGTCCTTCTCGTACTGGTCGAAGGGCACCGACTTCACGTCGGCCTCGAACAGGCCGCTGGCGTTGAGCTGCTCGGCGATCGCCTTGAACTCCTCGACGGTGGCCGGACCGTAACGCGAGGGCGTGGCCCACAGCGTGAGCTTCACCTTGCCGGTGATGCCCTCTTCGCGCAGCGCCTGGGCCGCCTTGTCGGGCTGCGGACGGCCGCCGTAGGTGTCGAAGAACGCCGTGTTGTGGGCTTCGATGCCCGCCGGGATGATCGAGTACAGCGCCGAGGCGGTCTGGTCGTGCACCTCGGAGACCAGCTTCTCGCGGTCGATCAGATACGCGAGTGCCTTGCGCACACCGAGCTTTCCGACGACCGGATCGTTCATGTTGAGGACGATGTGCTGGACCTCGGCACTGGTGCCCTCGATGACCTCGGCCTTCGCCTCGGCGTCGGTGCTGCTTTCGAGATCGGCGATGTCGCCGGCCGACAGGCCTCGGTAGGCGATGTCGATGTCGCCGGCGAGCATCGCCTGCTTCAGCTTCTTGCGGTCGTCGTGGAAGAAGCGCAGCGTCACACCGGAGTTGTGGGTCTCGGCGCTGCCCTTGTACGAGCCGTTCACCTTGAACACGGCCTCGCTCTCGCCATACGAGTCGAGGGTGTAGGCACCCGAGCCGAAGGCCTTGCCGTCCTTGCGGAGCTTGTCGGCGGGGTACTCGCGGTGGTCGACGATCGAGCCGGCGCCGGAGGCGATCTTGCTGGGGAAGGTCGCGTCGGGGACCTTGAGGTGGAACACGACCGTCTTGGCGTCGGGGGTCGTGACCTTGCCGAGCGAGCTGAACATGACGGCGGGGCCGTCCGGGTCGTCGATGTTCAGCGTCCGGTCGAAGGAGTACTTGACGTCCTTCGAGGTCAGCTCGTTGCCGTTGCTGAACTTCAGACCGTCGCGCAGCGTGCAGGTCAGTTCCTTGGTCGCGGAGTCCGTGAACGTGCAGGACTCGGCGGCCTCCGGCTCCGGCTCCGTACCACCCTTGGGGAATGCGAGCAGCGACTGGAAGACGTTGTTGAACAGCAGCCAGGAACCCGGGTCGTAACCGGACGCCGGGTCCGTGGCGAGGACGTCGTCGGACATGCCGACCACGATCTCGCCGTCTTCGCCGCCGCTGGAGCCTTGCTCCGAACCGCAGCCGCTCAGCAGGCCCGCGGCGAGTCCGGCCGCGAGGATCGGCGCAGGCCAGGACTTACGTATGTTCACTGGTGGTTCCCCGGAGGTGTGTAGAGCCGGGCACGCCCCGAGGGGCGTGCCCGTATGGTCGGCAGGCGGCCGAGCGAGTGCGGGCGTTATTCGCCGATACCGCGCCCGAGCTCCCAGAGCTGCATGTTGGAGGAGGAGTTGAGCACCCACTCCACCCCGGTGATGTCATCGCGGGCGGCGACATAGGTCTTGCCCTGCCACAGCGGGAGCACCGGGACGTCCTCGGCGATGATGTCCTGGATCTGCTTGAGCGAGTCACCGGCGGCGAGCCGGTCGGCTTCCTGGCGGGACTGCGGAATGAGCGTGTTGTTGATCTTGCTGTTCCGGTAAGGCGAGTTGAGGAAGTTGCCCTCGCCGACGAACGGCGCCAGGAAGTTGTCCGCGTCGGGGAAGTCGGGGAACCAGCCCATGCCGTACACCGCGTACTCACCCTTGAGCTCGGCGGACCGGTACTTCTTCCAGGGCGTCCCCTTGATGGTCACATCGAACAGGTCGCTGCTGTTGAGCTGGTCGCGCAGGACCTCGAACTCCTGCTTGGTGACCGCACCGTACTTGTCGGTCGAGTAGTTCAGCGTCAGCTCGACCGGGCTCTTGATGCCCGCCTTGCCGAGCAGTTGGGCTGCCTTCGCCTTGTCGGGCTCGCTGTACTTGTTGAAGAAGGAGTTGGTGTGCCCGGTGATGCCGGTGGGCACCAGGGAGTACAGCGCCTCGGCGGAGGTGCCGTACACCTCGGAGACGATCGCGGCACGGTCGACGAGCTGCGCGATGGCCTGGCGGACGGCCTTCTCCTTGGCCACCGGGGCATCGGTGTCGAAGCCGAGGTAGCGGATTTCGAGGCCTGGCATCTCGACGAGTTCGACGCCATCGACGCCGCCGGCCGAGAACTCCTTGATCTGCGCGGGCTCGACGGTGCGGCCCATCACGTCGATGTCGCCGCTCTTGAGCGCGGTGCTCATCTGGGAGGCCTGGGCGAAGGTCCGCATCTCGAGCTTGTCGCTGTTCACCTTCAGCGAGCCCTTGTAGTTCGGGTTCTTGGTGAAGACAGCCTTGACGACTTCCTCGCCACCGTCGACCTTCTTGGTCTCGGTCTCGAGGGTGTACGGGCCCGAGCTGTCGACCTGGAAGCCGTTGCGGAGCTTCTTCGCACCGTAGGTCTCGGCGTCGATGATGCCGGCGGCGGGCGTGGCGAGCTTGTGCGGGAACGTGGCGTCCGAGGCCTTGAGGTGGAAGACCACCTTGTCGTCGCTCACGGCCTCGACGGTGTCGATGCCCGCGAGCAGCCCGGAGACTCCGCTGTTCTGCGCCTCCGGGAGGCTTTCACCGAGCGCGCGGGTGCGCTCCACGGAGAACTTGACGTCCTCGGCGGTCAGCGCGTTGCCGTTGGCGAACTTCATGTCGCCGCGCAGGGTGCACTCGTACCGCTTGTTGATGTTGTCGCTGAACCGGCAGCTCTCGGCGGCCTCGGGTTCGGGCTCGCCGCCGCCGCGCGGGGCGATCATCAGCGTCTGCACGGTCTGGCGCAGCACGTTCCAGGAGCCGGCGTCATACGCGTACGCGGGGTCGAACGGCGCGGGGGCGTCGGAGGTGGCGGCGAACGCGTCAGTGGTACCGATGACGATCGCATCGTCGCTGTCGCCGCCACCGTCACTGCCGCCGCAAGCGGCGAGGACAGGGGCGAGCAGGCCGATGGCGACCGGCAGCACCAGTGTCTTGCGGTTCATGCGCGAAGTACTCCAACGATCGATCCCAAGGCGCCTGCGCCAAGGGGTGGGTGCGCAGGGCATGGAGGTAATGACGGTGTTCTCAGTGGTCCCGACTGGGTTCTCGCGAAGACATTAGTCCGCGGGGTCAGCTCGGTTGCAGTGACCCGGAGTTGGGCGTAATCACACAGCGGGAGCGGATGCGGACACACCGAAATCCGGGGTACGGAATGTTTCGTGCACCGGCCCATCAATCGGGACACAACGTCAGGACGAGGCCGCCGCCTACGCGGGTCGCAGCACAGGCGCGACCCCCTGTCGACGGGCCTCGACGTGATAAACATCACTCCGCCAACTCGATTGCCGGGGAAGGGAATTAGCGGTTCCCGGGTCACGGAAAAGGCACGGGCCAATGCGCTGCGTTTCCCGCGCATTCGCCGCTGCACGCTCGGTGAACGACCGGTGCATTCCCGTAATCGGCGGATGCCGGGTTTTCGGCCGGTGGCCGGGAACCGTCAATCGACCGGTGGCTGATCAATGCCCGCGGGATCAGAGACGGATCAATGCCCGCAGGAAGGGAAGGTCGACTTCTTCGAGCGAGGAGACGACCGTACGGCCGGGGCTGGGAGCGATCGGCGCGACCGAGGGGACCGCGACGACCTGGCAGCCGGCGGCCTCCGCCGCGGCGACGCCCGTGGCGGTGTCCTCGACCACGGCGCAGCGGGCGGGGTCCGCGCCGAGTCTGGCGGCCGCGTGGAGGTACGGGTCGGGGTGCGGCTTGGTGCGCTGCACTTCGTCGCCGGCCACGGTCAGCGCGAAGTGGTGCGCGCCGAGCGATTCGAGTACGCGGTCGATGATGCGGCGGTGCGAGGCCGAGACGAGGGCCGTGGGCACCTCGTGCGCGGAGAGCTCCGCGAGCAGCCGGGCGGCGCCGGGCATCAGCGGCAGGGCGCGGCTGATGCGGTCCTCGAACGCGTCGTTGAGCAGCACGGTCAGCTCGGGCAGCGTGATGTCGGCGCCGGTGGCCTCGATGAGGAACCCGGCACTGCGGCTCATGGGCCCGCCCACGACCACGTCGCGCCAGGAGTCGTCGAGGGCATGGCCGAGCTTCGCGAACGCCTCGACTTCGGCGTCCCACCAGAAGCCCTCGGTGTCCACGAGAGTGCCGTCCATGTCGAGCAGCACGGCCTGCAGGTTGTCGCTTTGAGCCGTACGAGTGCCGACTGCGGGGACCGTACTGGTCATTCGGTCACACCTCCGTAAGGGACGAGAAGGCCGGTCGCCTTGACCCGCGGGATTTTCCGCTGGTGAAGGCGACCGGCCTGCACTGGACCGACCAGTGTACGTCCCGTCCGCGCGAAGCGCGCGGGAGATCTGCGCGGGGCTTGCCGGGTACCCCGGACGCCCTAGCGGGCGTTGAAGTACTTGGCTTCCGGGTGGTGGATGACGATGGCGTCCGTGGACTGCTCGGGGTGGAGCTGGAACTCCTCGCTGAGGTGCACGCCGATCCGCTCGGGCTCGAGGAGCCGGGCGATCTTCGCGCGGTCCTCGAGGTCAGGGCAGGCCCCGTAGCCGAGCGAGAAGCGGGCGCCCCGGTACTTCAGGGCGAACATGTCCTCCATCGCCGAGGGGTCCTCGCCCGAGAAGCCGAGCTCGGAGCGGACCCGCGCGTGCCAGTACTCGGCGAGCGCCTCCGCCAACTGCACGGACAGGCCGTGCAGTTCGAGGTAGTCGCGGTAGGAGTTGGACTCGAAGAGCTCGGCCGTGGCCTCGCCGATCCTCGAGCCGACCGTGACCACCTGCAGGCCCACGACATCGATCTCGCCGGAGTCCTCGGGGCGGAAGAAGTCCGCGAGGCACAGACGGCGGCCGCGGCGCTGGCGCGGGAAGGTGAAGCGGGTGCGCTCGTTGCCCTGCTCGTCGAGGAGGATCAGGTCCTCGCCCTTGGAGACACAGGGGAAGTAGCCGTACACGACGGCCGCTTCGAGCAGGTTCTTGGTGTGCAGCTCGTCCAGCCAGCCGCGCAGCCGCGGCCGGCCCTCGGTCTCGACGAGCTCCTCGTACGTGGGTCCGTCGCCCTTGCGGTTCTGCTTGAGGCCCCACTGCCCCTTGAACAGCGCGCCCTCGTCCAGCCAGGAGGCGTACTCCTTGAGCTGGATGCCCTTGATGACGCGGGTGCCCCAGAAGGGCGGCTCCGGCACGGGGTTGTCGACGGCGACGTCGGAGCGGCCCTTCGGCTCCTCCTCCGCGCCCTCGACGACCTGGGTGCCGGTGGCCTTGACCCGGCGCTGCTTGAGTTCGGGAAGGACCGCGCCCGGCACGCCGCGCTTCACGCCGATCAGCGCGTCCATCAGGCGCAGGCCCTCGAACGCGTCCCGTGCGTAGCGGACTTCGCCCTCGTAGATCTCGTGCAGGTCCTGTTCCACGTACGCACGGGTGAGGGCGGCGCCACCGAGGATGACGGGGAACTTGGCGGCGAGCTTGCGGGAGTTGAGCTCCTGCAGGTTCTCCTTCATGATCACCGTCGACTTCACGAGGAGACCGGACATGCCGATGACGTCCGCCCTGTGCTCCTCGGCTGCGTCCAGGATCGCGGAGACGGGCTGCTTGATGCCGAGGTTGACGACGTTGTAGCCGTTGTTGGACAGGATGATGTCGACGAGGTTCTTGCCGATGTCGTGGACGTCGCCGCGGACGGTGGCGAGGACGATGGTGCCCTTGCCGTCGTCGTCCGTCTTCTCCATGTGCGGTTCGAGGTAGGCCACCGCGGTCTTCATGACCTCGGCGGACTGCAGCACGAAGGGCAGCTGCATCTGGCCCGAGCCGAACAGCTCGCCGACCACCTTCATGCCCGCGAGCAGCGTGTTGTTGACGATGTCGAGCGCGGGGGTGTCGGCGAGCGCCTCGTCGAGATCGCCTTCGAGGCCCTTCTTCTCGCCGTCGATGATCCGCCGCTGCAGCCGCTCATCGAGCGGAAGGGCGAGCAGTTCCTCGGCCTTGCCGGCCTTCAGTGACTTGGTGGTGGCGCCCTCGAAGAGCTCCATCAGCTTCTGCAGCGGGTCGTAACCCTCTTCGCGGCGGTCGTAGATCAGGTCGCGCGCGACCTTGACCTGCTCCTCCTCGAAGCGCGCGATCGGCAGGATCTTCGAGGCGTGCACGATCGCCGAGTCGAGGCCCGCCTTGACGCACTCGTCGAGGAAGACGGAGTTCAGGAGGATACGGGCAGCCGGGTTGAGGCCGAAGGAGATGTTCGACAGACCCAGCGTGGTCTGGACGTCCGGGTGGCGCCGCTTGAGTTCACGGATCGCCTCGATGGTGGCGACGCCGTCCTTGCGGGACTCCTCCTGACCCGTACAGATCGTGAAGGTCAGCATGTCGATCAGGATGTCGGACTCGAGGATCCCGTAATTGCCGGTCAGATCGTCGATGATCCGCTCGGCGATGGCCACCTTGTTCTCGACGGTACGGGCCTGGCCCTCCTCGTCGATGGTCAGCGCGATCAGCGCGGCGCCGTGCTCCTGCGCCAGCTTGGTGACCTTGGCGAAACGGGACTCGGGCCCGTCACCGTCCTCGTAGTTCACGGAGTTGATGACCGCGCGGCCGCCGAGGTGCTCCAACCCCGCCTGGATCACGTCGACTTCGGTGGAGTCGAGGACGATCGGCAGCGTGGACGCGGTGGCGAATCGCCCCGCCAGCTCGTGCATGTCGGCGACACCGTCGCGTCCCACGTAGTCCACGCACAGGTCGAGCATGTGGGCGCCCTCGCGGATCTGGTCGCGGGCCATCTCCACACAGTCGTCCCAGCGGCCTTCGAGCATGGCCTCGCGGAACTTCTTCGAGCCGTTGGCGTTGGTGCGCTCGCCGATCGCCATGTACGAGACGTCCTGGCGGAACGGCACCGTCTGGTAGAGCGAGGAGGCACCCGGCTCGGGCTGCGGGTTGCGCTCGGCAGGCGTCATGTCCCGTACGCGCTCGACCACATGGCGCAGGTGCTCGGGCGTGGAGCCGCAGCAGCCGCCGACCAGCTGGAGGCCGAAGTCGTTGACGAAGGTCTCCTGCGCGTCCGCCATCTCCGGCGGGGTCAGCGGGAAGTACGCGCCGTCCTTGGTCAGGATCGGCAGACCGGCGTTCGGCATGCACATCAGCGGCGTGCGCGAGTGGCGGGCCAGATAGCGCAGGTGCTCGCTCATCTCGGCAGGCCCGGTCGAGCAGTTGAGGCCGATCAGGTCGATGCCGAGCGGCTCCAGGGCGGTCAGCGCGGCACCGATCTCGGAGCCGAGCAGCATCACACCGGTGGTCTCGAAGGCCAGCGAACAGATGAGGGGGACGTCGATGCCGAGCGCGTCCATCGCCCGACGGGCGCCGATCAGTCCGGCCTTGGTCTGCAGCAGGTCCTGCGTGGTCTCCACGATCAGGGCGTCCGCGCCACCGGCGAGCAGACCTTCGGAGTTCTGCTGGTAGCCGTCGCGGATCGAGTGGTACGTGGTGTGGCCGAGCGTCGGCAGCTTGGTACCGGGACCCACCGAGCCGAGCACCCAGCGCTGCCGGCCGTCCTTGGCGGCGAACTCGTCGGCGACCTCACGGGCGATCCGGGCGCCCGCCTCGGAGAGCTCGAAGATCCGGTCGGCGATCTCGTACTCGCTGGCGGCCGTGGCGTTGGCGCCGAAGGTGTTGGTCTCCACGCAGTCGACACCGACGGCGAAGTACTCCTCATGCACCGAGCGCACGATGTCGGGGCGCGTGATGTTGAGGATCTCGTTGCAGCCCTCGAGCTGCTGGAAGTCCTCAAGGGTCGGATCCTGCGCCTGGAGCATGGTCCCCATCGCCCCGTCGGCCACCACGACTCGGGTGGCGAGCGCTTCCCTGAGGGCTGCGATGCGGGCGGCTTGTCCCTGCGGGGTGCCTGCGGACGTGATGGGCGTCGGCTGCGAGGCCATGGATCTGCTCCCTGGAGTGCGACGGCTGTCGGCTTTACGTCCTCCCGGCGGAGGGCGCACCCGGTCAGGGTAGCCGGGACCAAGGTCCCGGGGTGAGGGGCGTCCCAGGGGACGGACGACGGGGCGGGGGCCTGGGTCGCACAGGCGTGCGCCACTATGTCGGCCGGATACCGAAATCTGCGGGGCTGGACATGAGGACAAGGTCGACAACGGCCGATAGTGTTCAGCATTGTCGAACGACCAGGAGGCTTTAGGCGATGGCGAAGAACATCCAGTCGCTCGAGCGTGCCGCCGCGATGCTGCGGCTGCTCGCCGGCGGCGAGCGGCGCCTCGGCCTCTCCGACATCGCCTCCTCGCTGGGTCTCGCCAAGGGCACCGCGCACGGCATCCTGCGCACGCTGCAGGCCGAGGGTTTCGTCGAGCAGGACGCCCCGTCCGGCCGCTATCAGCTGGGCGCCGAGCTGCTGCGCCTGGGCAACAGCTATCTCGACATCCACGAGCTGCGCGCCCGCGCCCTGGTGTGGACCGACGACCTGGCACGCTCCAGCGGCGAAAGCGTCTACCTGGGCGTCCTGCACCAGCAGGGCGTCCTGATCGTGCACCACGTCTTCCGACCCGACGAGTCACGTCAGGTGCTCGAGGTCGGGGCGATGCACCCGCTGCACTCGACCGCACTCGGCAAGGTGCTCTCCGCCTACGACCCGGTGGCGCACAGCGAGGTCGTGGAGGTGGAGCGCAAGGAGTTCACACCCCGCACGATCACCGGTCTTGACGACTTCGAGTCGGTGCTCGATCTGACCCGCGCGCGCGGGTGGGCCGCCGATGTCGAGGAGACCTGGGACGGTGTGGCCTCGGTGGCCGCGCCCATCCACGACCGGCGGCGGATGCCGGTCGGCGCGGTCGGCATCACGGGCGCCGTCGAGCGGGTCTGCGAGGGCGGCGAGCTGCGCAACGAGCTGATCGCGGCGGTACGGGACTGTGCCCGCGCGGTGTCGCGGGATCTCGGCGCGGGCAGGTTCTGAGCACCCTCACGCTCACCTCCCGCAACCGCACCCCCACAGATCCGTCACCACCCTCGCGTAACGATCGCAATTCCCCTCACACAAGTCTTGACGTCAAGCGAACACGGGAACAAGACTTCCGTTCATCGGTCGGCATTGTCGAACAGCTACCGGCAATACGGGGTAGGGTGTGGCAACGCGGATCGAGCACCGCAACCAGCTACCCGGCTCTGCCCGGTAGTCACCTGGACGAAGGACAAAGGAGTCGCGGGTGTCCAGCTCGGATATCTTCATCGGCGAGACCATCGGTACCGCCGTGCTCATCCTGCTCGGCGGCGGTGTCTGTGCCGCCGTCACGCTCAAGCACTCGAAGGCCCGCAACGCCGGATGGCTCGCCATCACCTTCGGCTGGGGCTTCGCGGTGCTGACCGGCGCGTATCTCGCGGGCGGCGTCTCGGGCGCCCACCTCAACCCGGCCGTCACGATCGGCCTGGCGATAGAGGGCGGCACCGAGTGGGGCGACGTTCCCCTCTACCTCTTCTCGCAGTTGATCGGCGCCATGATCGGCGCGGTCCTGGTGTGGGTCACGTACTACGGACAGTTCCAGGCCCATCTGACCCACCGCGAGATCGTCGGCGGTCCCGGCGCGCAGGACTCCGTCAAGGCCGTCTCCAAGGACGCGCCCGGCCCGGTCCTCGGCATCTTCTCCACCGGCCCGGAGATCCGTAACGTCGCGCAGAACCTGGCCACGGAGATCATCGCCACGGTCGTCCTGGTCCTCGCGATCCTCACTCAGGGCCTCAACAACGAGGGCAACGGCCTCGGGGTGCTCGGCGCCCTGATCACCTCGCTCGTCGTGGTCGGCATCGGTCTCTCGCTCGGCGGTCCCACCGGGTACGCCATCAACCCGGTCCGCGACCTCGGTCCGCGTATCGTCCATGCGCTCCTTCCGCTGCCCAACAAGGGCGGTTCGGACTGGTCCTACGCCTGGATCCCGGTCGTAGGACCGATCATCGGCGGTGTGATCGCGGGCGGCCTCTACAAGCTCGCCTTCGCCTGACCGACCCCTTCGAGGACGCAAGAGCCGCCGTACACAGACTTCTTGGAGCACCAGAAATGACCGACGCACACACCGCAGGGACTTCCTCCCACGGCGCAGGGCCGTTCATCGCGGCCATCGACCAGGGCACGACCTCGAGCCGCTGCATCGTCTTCGACACGGACGGCCGGATCGTCTCCGTCGACCAGCGCGAGCACGAGCAGATCTTCCCCAAGCCCGGCTGGGTCGAGCACGACGCCAAGGAGATCTGGGCGAACGTCGAGTCCGTGGTCGCGGGCGCCATCTCGAAGGCGGGCATCACCTCCGCCGACGTGAAGGCGATCGGCATCACCAACCAGCGTGAGACCACGCTGATGTGGGACAAGAACACCGGTGAGCCGGTGCACAACGCGATCGTGTGGCAGGACACCCGCACCGACGCGCTGTGCAAGGAGCTCGGCCGCAACGTCGGTCAGGACCGTTTCCGCCGCGAGACCGGTCTGCCGCTCGCGTCGTACTTCTCGGGTCCGAAGGTCCGCTGGCTGCTGGACAACGTCGAGGGCCTGCGCGAGCGCGCCGAGGCCGGCGACATCCTCTTCGGCACGATGGACTCCTGGGTCATCTGGAACCTGACCGGCGGCGTGGACGGCGGCGTGCACGTCACGGACGTCACCAACGCCTCGCGCACCATGCTGATGAACCTGCACGAGATGGCCTGGGACGAGCGCATCCTGCACTCCATGGGCATCCCGGCCGCCGTGCTGCCCGAGATCCGCTCCTCCGCCGAGGTGTACGGGCACGCCAAGGCGGGCGTGCTCGCGGGTGTGCCGGTCGCCTCGGCGCTCGGTGACCAGCAGGCGGCGCTGTTCGGCCAGACCTGCTTCGCCGAGGGCGAGGCCAAGTCCACGTACGGCACCGGCACCTTCATGCTGATGAACACCGGTGAGACGCCGGTCAACTCGTACAACGGACTGCTCACCACAGTCGGTTACCGGATCGGCGACCAGAAGCCGGTCTACGCCCTGGAAGGCTCCATCGCCGTCACCGGTTCGCTGGTGCAGTGGATGCGCGACCAGATGGGTCTGATCAACTCGGCCGCCGAGATCGAGACCCTCGCCTCGTCCGTCGAGGACAACGGTGGCGCGTACTTCGTGCCGGCCTTCTCCGGTCTGTTCGCCCCGTACTGGCGCTCCGACGCCCGCGGCGTGATCGCCGGTCTCACGCGGTACGTGACGAAGGCGCACATCGCGCGCGCCGTCCTGGAAGCCACCGCCTGGCAGACCCGCGAGATCACCGACGCCATGACGAAGGACTCCGGTGTCGAGCTGAGCGCGCTCAAGGTCGACGGCGGCATGACCTCCAACAACCTGCTGATGCAGACCCTTTCGGACTTCCTGGACGCGCCCGTGGTGCGTCCGATGGTGGCCGAGACGACCTGCCTCGGTGCCGCCTACGCCGCCGGTCTCGCCGTCGGCTACTGGCCGGACACCGACGCGCTGCGGGCCAACTGGCGCCGCGCCGCGGAATGGACCCCCCGCATGCCGGCGGAGCAGCGGGACCGCGAGTACAAGAGCTGGCTCAAGGCCGTGGAGCGGACCATGGGCTGGGTCGAGGATTCCGACGAGGCCTGACAGGCCGGGAAACACAGAGGCCTGACGGGCCTTACTGGATGGCGTCGGCCGGTCACTTCAACCGGTCGGCGCCGACGAGGAGTTGACCATGAGCACCACCCTGCAGAGCCTCCCTTCGCTCGGGACGCACGCGGCCTCGGGCATCAATCCCGGGCGCGCCGAAACCCGTGAGCAGCTGAGCCGTGCCTCGTACGACCTGTTGGTCATCGGCGGCGGGATCCTGGGCATTTCCACTGCGTGGCATGCCGCGCAGTCCGGGCTGCGGGTGGCGCTCGTGGACGCCGGCGACTTCGCCGGCGCCACCTCCTCGGCCTCCTCCAAGCTGCTCCACGGCGGGCTGCGCTATCTGCAGACCGGCGCGGTGAAGCTGGTCGCCGAGAACCACTTCGAGCGGCGTGCGGTGTCCCGTCAGGTGGCGCCGCACCTCGCCAACCCGCTGACCTTCTATCTGCCCGTCTACAAGGGCGGTCCGCACGGTGCGGCGAAGCTGGGCGCGGGTGTGTTCGCGTACAGCGCGCTCTCCGCGTTCGGCGACGGTGTAGGGCATCTGCTGAGCCCGTCGAAGGCCGCGCAGGACGTACCGGAGCTGCGGACCGAGAACCTCAAGGCCGTGGCCGTGTACGGCGACGACCAGATGAACGACGCGCGGATGGCGCTGATGACGGTCCGCGCGGCCGTCGACTCGGGTGCCGTGGTGCTCAACCACGCCGAGGTGACCGGGCTGCGCTTCACGCGCGGCCGGGTCACGGGCGCCGAGCTCAAGGACCGCCTGGACGGTACGGAGTTCGGGGTCGACGCCCGGCTCGTGCTCAATGCGACCGGCCCCTGGGTCGACCACCTGCGCACGCTGGAGGACCCGAACGCGGCGCCCTCGATCCGGCTCTCCAAGGGCGCGCACCTGGTCCTCAAGCGCACCTCGCCGTGGAAGGCCGCGCTCGCGACCCCGATCGACAAGTACCGCATCACCTTCGCCCTGCCGTGGGAGGACATGCTGCTCCTCGGCACCACGGACGAGGTGTACGAGGGCGATCCGCGCGAAGTGTCCGTCACGGAACAGGACACCAAGCAGATCCTGGACGAGGCCGCGTTCTCCATCCGCGACCAGCAGCTGTCGCGCGACCTGATCACGTACTCCTTCGCGGGTCTGCGCGTGCTGCCCGGCGGCCCGGGCGACACCGCGAAGGCCAAGCGCGAGACGGTCGTGACCGAGGGCAAGGGCGGCATGCTGTCGGTGGCCGGCGGCAAGTGGACGACGTTCCGGCACATCGGCCGCACCGTGATGAACAAGCTGGCGCAGCTGCCCGGCCACCCGCTCGGCGAGGACCTGGAGCCGGTCGGCCGGCTGCCCAAGAAGCTGCCGCTGCCGGGGATCGCCAACCCGCGCGCGGTCGCCCACCGCCTGCTCGTCGACGGTCCGGCGCCCGGCCCGCGGATGGCCGCCGACACGGCGCGCCACCTCGCCACGCACTACGGCTCGCTGGCCTTCGACATCGCGCGCCTCGCCAACGAGAGCCCGGAGCTCGCACAGCGGATCCACCCGGACGCCCCGGAGATCTGGGCCCAGGTCGTCTACGCCCGCGATCACGAGTGGGCCGAGACGGCGGACGACGTGCTGCGCCGCCGTACGACGCTGACGATCCGCGGTCTCGCCTCCGACGAGGTGCGGGGCAAGGTCCAGGGGCTGCTCGACGCCAAGTAGGACCGAGCGGCCCCGGAACACGGGGGAATCGGGGGATGTGAGGGGCGGTCGCCGCGGCGGCCGTCCCTCACACCTGCATGTCCGGTGGTCACGGAGCGCGCGAGCGGCCCTACGTACCGTCATGGCAAGCGCTTCATCTGCGAGAACGCCTTCCCCGGCGGCTCGGCGCCCCCATAATGGCCGGATACATCGGAGGTATCAGGGAGGGCGCCATGGCTGTCACCGACGAGGCCATCGAGAAGATCAAGGGAATGATCGTCTCCGGGGCACTGCGCCCCGGCGACCGCCTCCCCAAGGAAAGCGAGCTCGCCGCCGAGCTCGGCCTGTCCCGCAACTCGCTGCGCGAGGCCGTACGGGCGCTGTCGCTGATCCGGATCCTCGACGTCCGCCAGGGCGACGGTACGTATGTCACCAGCCTGGACCCGCAGCTGCTGCTCGAAGCGCTCAGCTTCGTCGTGGACTTCCACCGCGACGACACGGTCCTGGAGTTCCTCGCGGTCCGCCGGATCCTGGAGCCGGCCGCGACCGCGATGGCCAGCGCCCTGATCGACGACGATCAACTGGAAGCGCTCAGCGCCCAGTTGGACGCGCTGGGCCCGGCGCCCTCGGTGGAGGAACTTGTCGCGTGCGACCTCGAGTTCCACCGGGGCATCGTGCAGGCCTCCGGCAACTCGGTGCTCTGCTCGCTGCTCGACGGCCTGTCCGGGCCCACGACCCGGGCCCGGGTCTGGCGCGGGCTGACCCAGGAGGACGCGGTCAGCCGCACGCTGCACGAGCACCGGATGATCCTGGGCTCGCTGCGGGACCGTGACGCGGAGGCCGCCCGTTCCTGGGCGACCGTCCACATCGCGAGCGTGGAGCAGTGGCTGCGCACCACACTCTGAGCACCCGCCCGGGCGCGGTCAGTCCTGCTTCTCGCCGCTCGCGAAGCGGGAGATGATCAGGGCGACGATGATGATCGCGCCGTTGAGGAACTGGTTCCACAGCTGGGGCACCCCGCCGAGCGTCATCACATTCACCACGAGCTGCAGGGTCAGCACACCGGTGAGTGCGCCGAACAAGGTGCCCCTGCCGCCCTTGAGGCTGATCCCGCCGATCACGGCGGCCGCGAACACCTGGAAGATCCAGCCGTTGCCCTGATTCGCCGCGACCGAGCCGTAGTGGCCGGTGTAGAGGATGCCGGCAAGGGCGGCGAGGACACCGCCGACGGCGAGCACGATCCAGGTGATCCGGTCGACCCGGATACCGGCCGCGCGCGCGGCTTCGGGGTTGCCGCCGATCGCGTACAGCGAGCGTCCGTGCCGCAGCCACGCGAGCGCGGCGCCGCCGACGGCGAACAGGGCGAGGCAGATCCACACCGAGGCGGGGACACCGATCCAGTCGGCTTTGCCCAGGTACCGGAAGGACTCCGGGACTCCGGTGATGGACTTGCCCTCGGTGATGCCGATCTGCAGACCGCGCAGCATGGTCAGCATGCCGAGGGTCGCGATGAAACCGTTGACGTGCAGCTTCAGCATCATGAAGCCGTTGAACGTGCCGATCAGCGCGCCGACGAGGAGGCAGATCGGTACGGCGGTCCAGACCGGGAACCACTCCAGACCCGCGAACCGCCCGCCTTCTGTGGGCAGGACGAGCCACATCGCGATCACCGGCGCGATGCCGATGGTCGATTCGAGCGAGAGGTCCATCCGGCCGGCGATCAGGATCAGCGCCTGCCCGAGCACGAGCAGCGAGAGCTCGCTCGACTGCTGGACGACGTTGATGAGGTTGTCGGAGGTCAGGAAGACCGGCGAGACGATATAGCCGATCACCATCAGGACCAGGATCACGGGCACGAGCGAGAAGTCGCTCCACCGGATCAGATCCAGCCGACTGCGCGCCCCGCCACCGGACTTGGCCTCGTCGACCTGCACGGGCCGCAAGGTCTCGGTCATGACGTCTGCTCCTTGTTCCCGGCCGTTCCTTCGTGACCGACCTCCGCATCCGCCGAGGTGGTCTCCCCCACGCCCTCCATCGCGGCCACCAGTTCGCGGTCGCTCCACCCGCTGTCGTACGAGGCGACCACCCGCCCGTGGAAAAGCACGAGCACCCGGTCGCAGACCCGCAGATCGTCGAGCTCGTCGGAGACGATCACCGCCGCGCTGCCCTCGCCCGCGACCCGCCGCACCACGCCGAGCAGTGCGTCCTTGGACTTGATGTCCACACCCGCGGTCGGCCGCAGCGCCACCAGGACCTTGGGGTCGCGGGCGAGCGCGCGGGCGACGACGACCTTCTGCTGATTGCCGCCGGACAGGCCGCTCACCAGCTGCTCGGGGCCGCGGGTCTTGATGTCGAGCGAGGCGATCATCCCGCCCGCGAACTCCCTTGTCCGGGACGGCAGTACGGTCCCCCACGGTCCCAGCTGGTCGGCCACGGTGAGCGTGGCGTTCTCGGCGACGCTGCGGCCGAGCACCAGGCCCTGGCGGTGGCGGTCCTCGGGGATGTAGCCGATGCCGGCGTCCAGGGCGTGCGGCACGCTGCCGGTACGGACATCGCGGCCCGCCACGTTCACGGCGCCCGAGGTGGGGCTCCGCATGCCGGCGAGCACCTCGCCCAGCGCGGTGTTGCCGCTGGCCGTCGCGCCCGCGAGTCCGACCACCTCGCCGGCGCGTACGGACAGGTCGATCGGATCGAACTCGCCGTCCAGGGCGAGCCGTTCGGTCCGAAGCACCGTCTCGCCCAGCGCGTGGTCCGAGGCGCCCACGGAGACGGCGTGCCACGAGGAGGCACCGCCCTTGCCCTCCCCCGTCATCGCCTCGACCAGATCCGCCTTGGACAGCTCGGCCACCTGCTCGGTCAGCACATGGCGGGCGTCGCGGTAGACGGTGACGGCGGTGCAGAGGTCGTAGACCTCCTGGAGGTGGTGCGAAATGTAGAGGAACGCCACGCCCTGCGCCTGGAGTTCGCGCAGCTTGGCGTAGAGGCGCTGGATGCCGCGGGCGTCGAGCTGGGCCGTTGGCTCGTCGAGAATGATGAG
The DNA here is from genome assembly GCF_016464295.1 of Streptomyces sp. N35. Lineage (NCBI taxonomy): Bacteria > Bacillati > Actinomycetota > Actinomycetes > Kitasatosporales > Streptomycetaceae > Streptomyces > Streptomyces sp. N35. Next base: position 73,301 of record NZ_JAEIMH010000028.1, read on the forward strand.
CTTGGCGCCGAAGGACAGCGCCTTGGCTATCTCCACGAACTGCCGCTGCTCGACCGCGAGATCCTTCGCCCTCGCCGCCGGGTCCACGTCCACTCCGTACGAGGCGAGCAGTTCACGTGCCTTCTGCCGCAGCCGTGACCAGCGGATATAGCGCTCGCCCGGCTCGAAGCGGCCCAGGAAGAGATTCTCGGCGACGGTCAGTTCGGGTACGACCATCGACTTCTGGTAGACGCAGGCGACCTTGGACTGCCAGGCCGCCATGTCGCCGTAATCAGGCGCCGGTTCACCGTGGAAGCGGACGGTGCCCGCGTCCGGCTTGTGCAGCCCGGTCAGTACGTTGACGAGGGTCGACTTTCCCGCGCCGTTGCGCCCGACGAGTGCGTGGGACTCGCCGGGGCGCACGGTCAGGCCGACATCGTCGAGCGCCAGGGTGGGCCCGAAGCGCTTGACGACTCCTTCCGCGTGGACGGCGGGAGGCGGATCCAACTGCTCGGTCATGGCGGCTACTTCTTGTCCAGCTGGTTGGCCCAGAGCTTGGGGTCGTCCACGTTCTCCTTGGTCACCAGGGGTGCGGGGAGCTGGTCCTCGTACCCGTTGGGGATCTTGATGACGGTGGAGTCGTGGTCGGTGGGACCCTCCTTGACCTTGTCGCCCGCCAGAGCCTTCTTCGCCCAGTACAGCGCGATGTTGGCGTAGAGGTCGGCCGGCTGGGAGACGGTCGCGTCGATCGTCCCCTTGCGGATGGCGTCCAGCTCCTGCGGGATGCCGTCGTTGGAGATGATCGTGATGTGGCCCTTCTCGCCCGCGGGGACGAGCCGCTTCTTCTGCTCCAGGAGCGCGAGGGTGGGCTCGAGGAACGCGCCGCCGGCCTGCATGTAGATCCCGTCGATGTCCGGGTGGGCGGCCATCGTGGTCTGCAGCTTGGCCGAGGCGACCTCGCCCTTCCACTCGGTGGCCAGCTCGAACACCTTGATGTCCGGGTAGCTCTTGTCCATGCACTCCTTGAACGCCTCGGAGCGGTCACGGCCGTTGATGGAGGCCAGGTCGCCCTGGAACTCCACGACCTTGCCCTTGCCCTTGAGCTGTTCGCCGAGGTACTTGCAGGCCTGTTCGCCGTACGCACGATTGTCGGCGCGGACGACCATGTAGACGTCGCCCTGGTCGGGCCGGGTGTCGACGCTGATCGCCGGGATGTCCTTCTCGGCAAGGTTGTTGAGGGTCTCGGCGACCGCTCCGGTGTCCTGCGGCGCCATGATCACGGCCTTGGCGCCCTGGTCCTGGAAGGTCTGCACGTTGGCGGCGAGCTTGCCGATGTCGTTCTGCGAGTTGGTGAACGGCAGATGGCCGAGCTTCTCCGTCTTGACGCCCTTCTCCATGTACTGCTGGTAGGAGTTCCAGAAGTCGGTGTCGCTGCGCGGCAGATCGATCCCGACCTTGCCGCCGCCTCCTCCCGCGCCGTTCGCGGAGTCCCGGTTGCAGGCCGACAGCGCGAGGGCGGCTGTCAGTGCGGCGGCCAGCGCCACACTCGTCGTACGGAATCTCATGAGGTCCTCCCTGGGGTGCCAGGCCGCCAGACCGGCCCGTCGGGATAGCGGTGGGCGGCGATCGACTCGGGGTGCATCCGGGCGGAGAAGCCCGGTGCGGCGGGTGCCTGGTAGCGACCCGATGCGACGACCGCGGGGTGCGTGAAGTGCTCGTGCAGATGGTCCACGTACTCGATGACCCGGCCTTCGAGGGAGCCGGAGACCGCCACGTAGTCGAACATGGCGAGATGCTGGACGAGTTCGCACAGTCCGACCCCGCCCGCGTGCGGGCAGACCGGCACCCCGAACTTGGCGGCGAGCAGCAGGATGGCGAGGTTCTCGTTCACGCCCGCGACCCGGGCCGCGTCGATCTGGACGAAGTCGACGGCGCCGGCCTGCAGGAGCTGCTTGAACACCACGCGGTTGGCGATGTGTTCACCGGTGGCGACCTTCACCGGCTGTCCGGCGCGTACGGCGGCGTGGCCGAGGATGTCGTCGGGACTGGTCGGCTCCTCGATCCAGTACGGGTCGAACGGTGCGAGCGCCTCCATCCAGCGGACGGCGTCGGCCACGTCCCAGCGCTGGTTGGCGTCGACGGCGATCCGTATGGACGGGCCGACCGCCTCGCGGGCAAGCCGCATCCGGCGCAGATCGTCGGCCAGGTTCTCGCCGACCTTCAGCTTGATCTGCTCGAACCCCTCGGCGACGGCCTCCTTGGCGAGCCGCACCAGCTTGGCGTCGTCATAGCCGAGCCAGCCGGCCGAGGTGGTGTACGCGGGATAGCCCGTGGCCCGCAGCCGGTCCGCTCTTTCCCGTCTGCCGGGTTCGGCGGCGCGCAGGATGCCGAGGGCTTCGTCGGGGGTGAGCGCGTCGCTCAAGTACCGGAAGTCCACGAGGGAGACGAGCTCTTCGGGGCTCATGGCCGCGAGGAACTCCCAGACGGGCAGGCCGGCTTGCTTGGCGGCCAGGTCCCAGGCCGCGTTGACGACGGCGCCGGCCGCCATATGCATGACGCCCTTCTCGGGGCCGAGCCAGCGCAGCTGTGAATCGTGGGTGAGTTCGTGGTGCAGTGCGGCCAGATCCGCCGCGTCCCGCGGTGCCCTGCGGCCGATGAGGTACGGACGCAGGGACTGGATGGCGGCCGCCATGACGTCGTTTCCGCGGCCGATGGTGAAGCAGAAACCATGGCCCTCGGCTCCGGTGCCGGTGCGGATCACCAGATACGCGGCCGAGTAGTCGGGGTCGGGGTTCATGGCGTCGGAGCCGTCGAGCTGCCGCGAGGTCGGGAAGCGTATGTCCTCCACCTCGAAGCCGGTGACGGTCTCGCTCATGCACGCCCCCGTAACGTCGCGCCGGACATCGGATCTTTGCTGGACATCCGATGTATAGCCCTTGGAACGGGGGTCGTCCAGAGTTCTGACGCAACTTACGGGTTACAGCTCGGATGAATTCCGAGGTGGTGGTTTGGAGGCGATGTCCCCAAGACAAACTCCCCTCACCCTGACCACACCACACCAGGGCCGTGCAAGGGGGCTGCGGAAGGCCCCCGTACAAGCCGTAAGGTTGGGGCGTGCACAGAGGAACGTCGGAAGGAGGCGCTGGGTGATCGAGCTCGAAGGGGTTCCCGAGCTGGTCGACCCGGTCATGGTGGCCGCGTTCGAGGGCTGGAACGACGCCGGCGACGCCGCCTCCACCGCGGTCGCGCACCTCGACAAGGAGTGGAAGGGCGAGGTCTTCGCCGCGCTCGATGCCGAGGACTACTACGACTTCCAGGTCAACCGCCCCACCGTCTGGCTGGACGGCGGCACCCGCAAGATCACCTGGCCGACGACCCGGCTTTCGGTGGTCCGAGTCGGCGGCGCCAAGCCGCGCGACCTGGTGATCGTCCGCGGTATCGAACCGTCCATGCGCTGGCGCTCGTTCTGCAACGAGCTGCTCGGCTTCGCCCATGAGCTGGGCGTCGAACTCGTCGTCATCCTGGGCGCGTTGCTCGGCGACACCCCGCACACGCGGCCCGTGCCGGTCAGCGGTGTGACCTCGGACGCGGATCTGGCGCGCTCGATGAATCTGGAGGAGACCCGTTACGAGGGTCCCACCGGCATCGTGGGCGTGCTGCAGGAGGCCTGCACGCACGCGGGCGTTCCCGCGGTCTCGCTGTGGGCGGCCGTTCCGCACTATGTGTCGCAGCCGCCGAACCCCAAGGCCACGCTGGCACTGCTCAACCGTCTCGAGGACCTGATCGACCTCAGGATCCCGCTCGGTGAACTGCCCGAGGACGCCCGCGCCTGGCAGCTCGGCGTGGACCAGCTGGCCGCGGAGGACAGCGAGGTCGCCGAGTACGTACAGACGCTGGAGGAGGCCCGCGACACCGCCGAGCTGCCCGAGGCGTCCGGTGAGGCGATCGCGCGGGAGTTCGAGCGGTATCTGCGGCGGCGCGACGGCGGCCCCGGGCATGCGACCGAGAGCGGCGAGGGCCAGTTCCTGCGGGAAAGGGACACCCCGCACGACCGCACCAAGCCGCCCTATCCGCCGGCGGACCCGGGGCCGCGGCCCGGCGAGAAGGCCGAGGACGACGACACCGAGGATGCCGGCGGCGAGGACGCGTCGGACTGAGCTACGGGACTTGCGGCCGAGCGCACCGGCGTACGGCCGAGCTCTCCGGCATACGTGCGGGGCGGCACCTGGTGGGTGCCGCCCCGTCCTGCTCTTCCACCGAGACCGTCGAGACCACCGAGTCCGTCGAGACCGTCGAGTCCGTCGAGTCCGTCGAGACCCTCGAGTCCGTACGACCCCTCAGACCTGGTCGACCGCGACCGCGTCGTACGTCGTGTCCGGCCCGGGCTCCGGCACGTCGAAGCGCGCGTTGGGCAGATAGAGGCGGTTACCCCAGGCCGCGGCTGTCGTGGGGATGCGGAACCGCTCCGGATCCGTGATGCGGGTGATCGCCCGGCCGCGCGTGCCCGCCTTGTTCAGGGTGAACACGTCGATCGCGTTCTGCTGTTGCTGCACGCAGTAGAGCGTGCGGCCGAGCAGCAGCAGTCCGTCGCCGTTGGGAATCTTCGCGCCGCCGAGATCGACGGCGGCCGCACGGCCGGTACGCGGGTCCACGCGCATCAAAGTGCCACCGTCGGCATAGGCGTTCACCACGAGCAGGGCCGTGCCGTCCGGGGTGCGCTCGATGCCGTTGGCCGTGAAGTCCGGCCCCTGCACCCAGTCACCCGAGAGCGGCACGGTCGTGACCGCGCCGGGCCGCTGGTGCCGGTCGAGGGCGAGGCGGTAGAGCTGCGGCTTGAAGGAGTCGGTGAACCAGGCGGCGCCCGGCGTGGGGATGACGTCGTTGACGAAGATGCCGTCCACGGTGGCGAGCGTGCGCAGCGCGCCGGTGCGCGGGTCGGCGATCCGCAGCTCGCTGCTGGGGCCGCCGCACAGGAGCAGATCGCCGCTGTCGAGGATCTTCAGCCCGATGGTGGGGTGGTCCGCGCCCTGGCCTCGGACGACGGTCCGGCCGCGCCCGGTGGCCAGGTCCACGCGGTAGACGCCCCCGTGGGCGATGGAGCCGAAGTACGCGTGCGGGCTGCGGCCGATGGTGACGCCCTCCGGCTGGAAGCCGTCCGGCAGCGGGAACTGCCGTGGCCACGCCGCCTTGTCACGGGTTTCGGCCGCCTGCGCCGTGCCGCCGAGACCTCCGAGGAGTGCCGCGCCACCGAGCGCCGCTCCCGCACCGAGCAGTCCGCGACGTGCTAACGGACGGCCTGGTCTGTTGCTGAATGCCATTGCGCATCCTCTCGTGGAGAAGTCGCCAGAAACGGTCAACAGTCGCTCATACCCCATCACATGACGTCTGTCGCCGCAGGGTTTGGCCGAATTGAGACGTGACATCGGATTCAAGGCGAATTGCAGGGGGTTCCCTATTCAACTTGTTTTCAAACTCAGTTGGGGCGACGGGGGGTGGACGGATCCGCACAGCCGTAGCAGGGTGGGCCCCGGAGAACCGCGGAGCAGCACCCGGCGTACGACGGCAGCAGGACTCGTCCGAGGGGAGCGCACAGCGATGACCGACCAGGTACAGCCGCCGCAGGGACCGGGCAGCACAGGCCCAGGACCCGACGGAGCGGGATTCACCTATCGAGGCGCCGAGCAGGAACTGATCGTGGTCGCACGGCCCGAGGCCCTGCTGCGCGCCGAAGGGGCCTCGGTGCGCTCGGCGGCCGGGGCCGATGTATCCGCCCTCAACATGTTCCTCAGCGATGAACAGCTGGCTCTGGAGCCGCTGTTCGGCAACGAAGAGCGCATCCAGGCCGCCGTTCCCCCTCAGCGGATCCAGGAGCCGGGCCCCGATCTCACCCTGTTCTACCGGGTGCGCGGCGGCCGCGAGCGGGCCCAGGAACTGCGGTCGCGGATGGCCGCGCTGCCCGAGATCGATACGGCCTACGTCAAGCCCGGCGCCGTACCGGCGACGCTCGGGCCCGTACGGCAGACCACCGAGGAGAGTCAGCGCCTGAAGGAAGGCGCTCCCGAGACACCCGACTTCACCTCGCGCCAGGGGTATCTGCGCCCGGCCCCCGAAGGCATCGACGCCCACTGGGCCTGGCAGCGGCCCGGCGGCAGCGGTGAGGGCGTCACGATCATCGATATCGAAGGCGCCTGGCAGCTCGGCCATGAGGACCTGTCGGCGAAACTCGCCGGCGTCGTGCTCGGAACCCCCGTGCAGGACATCGCCTGGCGCAACCACGGCACCGCCGTGCTCGGCGTCCTCGGCGGCGACCGCAGCCGGCGCGGGATCACCGGGATCGTGCCCGAGGCCGTGACCGCGGCCGCGTCCTTCCAGGGCATCGGCTCCGCCGCGGCCATCCACGCGGCGGCCGAGAAGCTCACGTACGGCGATATCGTCCTGATCGAACTGCACCGCCCGGGCCCGCAGTTCGACTACGAGACACGCGACGACCAGCGCGGCTACCTCCCGCTCGAATGGTGGCCGGACGACTATGCGGCGATCCGCTGGGCCACCGCCAAGGGCGTCATCGTGGTCGAGGCCGCGGGCAACGGTGCCGAGTCGCTCGACGACGCGGTGTACGAGCGCAAGCCGGACGAGTTCCCCGAGTGGTGGCGCAACCCCTTCAACCCGTCCAACCAGCCCTCCGGCGCGGTCCTGGTCGGGGCGGGCGCACCGCCGCCCGGGACCCACGGCCGCGATCACGGACCCGACCGTTCCCGTCTGGCGTTCTCCAACTACGGTGCGCGCGTGGACGCCCAGGGCTGGGGCCGTGAGACCACCACGACCGGCGGCTCGTGGAACCGGCCCGGTGACCTGCAGGGCGGTGCCGAGGAAATCGCCTGGTACACCGACACGTTCTCCGGCACTTCGTCGGCCTCCCCGGTGGTGACCGGAGCGCTCGCCTCGCTGCAGGGCATGCTGAAGGCCTCCGGGTCGGCACCCATGTCCCCGCAGCAGGCGCGTGAGGTCCTGCGCGCCTCGGGCACACCCCAGCAGGACACGCCCGGCCGCCCCGCATCCCAGCGCATCGGCAACCGGCCCGACATCAAGTCGGCGCTGACCCGGCTGCTCCCGTCGGCGATCGGCTCGGGCCAGGCCGAGCGGTACTGGGACGAGCTGGTCCCCTATCCCCGTGAACTCCCGCCCCGGCTCCGGCTGTTCGTGGCCGGCGCCTGGCGCAACCTCAACCATCCGGCACCGGAGGTCCGCCAGGCGGTGCACTCCGCCTTCGCCGGCGGCCGGCCGGACATCCGTGTCTGGTACGCGGACGACGAGATCGTGGGCCTGGTCGTCACCGGCTGAGGCCGCGCGATCCCCGTACGACGGCATCCATCGACGGCATCCATCGATCACAGCACTCCATCACCGAGGGAAGGTGGCACCCGCATGAGCACCACCCCGCAGATGAGTCAGCAGAGTCAGTACGGACAGCAGTTGCCCCAGCAGGGCGGCCAGCAGTTCCAGCAGCCCGGGCAGCAGTTCCCGCAGCAGCAGTTCCCGCAGCAGCAGGGACAACAGCCCGGACAGCAGGGCTTCGGGCAGCAGGGTTACGGGCAGCAGCAGGGCTTCGGCCAGCAACCGCAGCAGTCCTACGGACAGGGGCAGTTCGGCCCGCAGCAGTACGGGCAGCAGTCCGAGCAGCAGTACGGCCAGCAGCAGGGGCAGGGGCAGGGGCAGCAAGGACAGCAGGGGCCGAGCACGGCGCCTCCGCAGGCACAGCAGCAACTGCAGCAGTTCGGTCAGCAGCAGTTCCCGCCGCAGCTGCAGCAGCAGCTCCAGCAGATGGGGCAGCAGCCGAACATCCAGCAGCTGCTCCAGCAGATGGGCCAGATGGGCCAGATCGGTGCCGAGGCCATCCAGAGCGGTGTGGCGACCCGCTACTGGGACGTCGTGGACCCGCTGCCCGGCCAGCCGCCGGTCCTGTTCCTCCTGGTCGACAACCTCTGGCGGGAGCTGCACAACCCCAGCCAGGTGATCCAGGACGTGGTGCAGCGCGCGTTCATCGCGGGCCACCAGGTTCTGGCCTTCTTCGACAGCGCCTCGCCGCACCAGATCCAGGCGATCGTGGTCAACAAGTAGGCAGCGCAAGCAGGCAGGTGCAGGGCGGGGAGAACTCTCCCGCCCTGCACCTGCCTGTGTTCCTTACGCGCAGTGGAACCTGGCCGCAGCCCAGTCCCCGTGGTCACCGCTCTTCGAGCCGTTCGTGTCGGTGATCTTCAGCTGGACATGGCGTGCGCCGTCCAGGTCCACGTCCACCGGCACGGTCGCCGACGCCCCGGTCACCTCGGGCGAGGTCCACAGGACCTTGCCGTCGGCCTCGACCGAGAAGGCCACCTCTCCATAGCCGTTGATCTCGTCGTCGATGCCGACGTCGGCGGTCAGCTTGGAGCAGCGGCCGCCGAGATAGACCTCGATGTCCGAGTCGGCGTGCGCGCCGATGCCCTTCTCGTACGTGGTCCCGGCGAGCGTCAGCGCCCGGCCGTCCTCGGCGCCGGATTCGCCGTTGCTGCGGTCGCGTTCCGGCGGGCCCCAGCCGTTGGTGGCCTTCAGCCACGGCAGATCGCTCGCCCAGGCATCGGCGGTCGGCGGCGGGGGCATCACCGCCACGGCGAACCGCTGTACGGAGGTGCGGTCCTGGCCCGCCGCCCGGTAGCGGGCGGTCGCGGTCAGTGAGGCCTCGCCGTGCCGCGCGTCCTTGTCCGGGGTGACGGCCACCTCCACCCGGCGGGTCGTACCGGCGGGAATGCGGTCGACGACCGGTGCGGAGGTCACATGCCAGCCGTCCGGCGCCTCGATCCCCACCTGGACCCCGGTCGCGTCCCGGCTGCCCGCCGTGACGTCGACGGACACCTTGCCGCCCACTCCGGCACCCAACTCCTGTTCCACCGGCGCCGAAAGAGCGGCCTGGGCGCCGGGCACCGCACCGCCGACCGCGCTGGTGTCCTCCAGTTCGAGCACGAAAGCCCGGTCGGTCCGCAGCTTCGCGGTCTTGACCTGGACCACGCCTGCGCGGTCGTCCCGGTCGTACCACCAGCCCTCGGCCGCCGCGTCGAACGCGGCCCTCGATGCCAGCCGCGGCAGCCCACGGTCGCCGAGCTCCACTCGGCTCGGCGCGTCCCCGGTGTGCACGGTGAAGCGGTACGGACGGCTGCGCTGCTTTCCGCTGAACTCGCCCTCGCTCGCCCCGATCCGGACGGACACGTCACCGGCGCCCTGGCGCGGGGCGGCGACGTCCGCACGCTGGGTGGCGTACTTCCCGGCGCGGTGTTCCCGCGTCACGCCGTCGTCCTCGTACAGCGTGAAGGAGGACTTCCCCTGCGGATAGACATCCCAGGCGAGCGGCGACTCGGCCGTGCGGTCCTGGTACGAGCGGATTCCGGGCCACATCGGAACCGAGGCCCCCGCCCGTACGAACAGAGGCAGCGTGTCGAGCGGCGCACTGTAGTCGTCCAGGGTGACCGGGCCCTGGTGCACGCGCCCGCTCCAGTAGTCGATCCAGGTGCCCTTCGGCAGATAGATGCCGTCGCGCACGGTGGAGTCCTGGTACACGGGTGCGACGAGGAAGTCCTCACCGGTCAGGAACTCGTACTTGGCCGCGTCCGTCCCGGCCTTCGGATCCTCGGGGTACTCGAGCGCGAGCGGCCGGACCGGTCCCACACCGGTCTTGGTGGCCTCGTGCGCGTACGAGTACATGTAGGGCAGCAAGGACTCCTTGAGCTTGAGGTACTTGCGGTTGATGGAGGTGTACGGCTCCCCGTACCGGAAGGGCTGCTTGTCGCTCGCCGCCCAGCCGTTCATCGTCATGAGGGTCGGCAGGAAGGCCTTCCACTGCAGATCACGCGTGTACGTCTTGGCGCTCCCGCCGAAGATGCCGTCCACGTCACCGGTGGTGTAGGCGAGACCCGACATGGTGGCACCGGCGTACGTCGGGATCTGGAAGCGGATGTTCTCCCAGCTGCCCGACTGATCGCCTGACCACTGCACACCGCAGCGCTGCGCGCCCGACCAGCTCTCGGGTGCCCAGGTGAAACCGCGGGCATCGCTGTGGTCCTCGATCCCCTGATAGGCGTCCTTGCAGCCGTCGAGGGCGAACTTGTAGCCCTCCCCCACCCAGGCGACATCCAGCTTGGCCACCCGCTGTCCGGCCTTCACCTGGTCGGCGAGCTGGTCGATGCCGTCCTCGGTCCACAGACCGAGCTGCATCTTGCGGTCCTGCAGGCCCTCGGCGGTCTCGGCGAGGTTCTCGTAGCCGCAGCCGTAGCCGTCGTTGACGAGCATCCAGCCGTTCGGCATGTCGTGCTCGAGATAGCCGTCGGCCACCTTCAGGGCGTCGAGGGTGTGCCGCTCGCCGCGGTTGGCGTTGTGCAGATAGCAGTCGGCGTCACCGATCTCCAGACCGTAGACCGGCGGCAGGAACGGCTTCCCGGTCAGCCGGGTGTAGGAGCCGATGACATCCTTCGCGCTGTCCGCGCCGTCGCCGGTGAAGTAGTAGGCGTCGAAGCGCTGTTCCTTCGCCGAGGCCGTCACGGGGTCGGCGAAGGAGTACGTGTTCGGGGCGTACGTATTGCGGTAGACGCCGTATCCCGACGAAGACAGGTAGAACGGCACGGAGTTCGGGTGGCCCCCGTCGTCCCAGTTGTAGTCGACGCCGACTTCGACGGTCTTGCCGCGGTGCGAGGTGTTGCCGTGGCCGTTCTGCATTCCGGCGCCGTAGTACTGCTCGTCGGCGCCGCGCGCGAGGCTCTGTGTGGTGCGCTCACCGTTCCAGGTGAGGCCCTTGGTCTCCGCCCAGACCTGACTGCCGTCGGCCCGGTGCAGCGCGAAGCGCAGGGGCTTCTTGTAGGCGCGCAAGGTGACCTGGGATGTGGAGAGCTCGTAGCGGTCGCCCCTGTCGCGCCACTTGGTGGCGGGCGGGGTGCCCTGCGGCAGGACGATGTCGGTGCCGGTGGGGTCGGTGAACGCGCCGTCCGGCGCGAGCTCGATACGGAAGGTCTCGGCCGTCACGAAGGAGACGCGGACCTCGGCGGCTCCCGCGGCCAGGCGGTAGACGGACCCGTCGGCGGCGAAGCCGGTGATGTCGCCGACGGTGGTGTCCGCCGGCTCGGCCCGCGCGGCCTGCCCGCCGCCGGGTCCTGCGAGCACCGCGAACAGACCTAACAGGGCGGCAACTGCCGTTGCCCTGAACCACTTTGGAGATCTCATGGCGCGTGTGTAGCAGCTGTGCACAGGCGCCACCATGGACTGGGAAAGGCCGCTTCTGGACTTTCCGAAGCGGCCTTCCTCGTGGATCCGCGGTTCTTCGTGCCGCCTAGAGAGCCACGCCCAACAGCGCGTCCACTGCCCGCGATACGAGCCCCGGAGCCCTCTCGTCCGTACCGCCCGCCGAGCTCTGCAGCTCGGCCCAGCGGTCCACGGCCTCGAGCGCGGCGGGCGCGTCGAGGTCATCCGACAGGGCCTCGCGGATCTCCTCGACGAGGGCCTCGGCAGCCGGTCCGTCGGGACGCGAGACCGCGGCGCGCCAGCGGCCGAGGCGGGCCACGGCGTCGGCGAGCACCTGGTCGGTCCACTCCCAGTCGGCCCGGTAGTGGTGCGAGAGCAGCGCGAGCCGGATGGCCGCCGGGTCCACTCCGTCGCGGCGCAGCTTGGAGACGAAGACGAGATTGCCCTTGGACTTGGACATCTTCGCGCCGTCGAGCGCGACCATGCCGGCGTGCACGTACGCCTTGGCCATGGGGAACTCGCCGGTCAGCACCTGGGCGTGCGAGGCGCCCATCTCGTGGTGCGGGAAGGCCAGGTCGGAGCCGCCGCCCTGGACGTCGAAGCCCATGCCGAGGTGGTCGAGGGCGATGGCCACGCACTCGATGTGCCAGCCCGGCCGACCGGCGCCGAGCGAGCCGCCGTCCCAGCTCGGCTCGCCCTCGCGGGCGGCCATCCACAGCATCGGGTCGAGCGGGTTCTTCTTGCCGGGCCGCTCGGGGTCGCCGCCGCGTTCGGCGGAGAGCAGCTTCATGGCGGCGGTGTCGAGGTTCGAGACCTTGCCGAAGTTCTTGTCGGAGTCGACCGAGAAGTAGATGTCGCCTTCGAGCTCATAGGCGGCGCCCATGTCCCGCAGCCGCTCCACGAGCGGAACGATGCCGGGTATGGCCTCGACCGCGCCGATGTAGTGCTGCGGCGGGAGCATCCGCAGCGCGGTCATGTCCTCGCGGAACAGCGCCGTCTCGCGCTCCGCGAGTCCGACCCAGTCCTCGCCGTCGCGGATCGCGCGCTCGAGCAGCGGGTCGTCGACATCCGTCACGTTCTGCACGTAGATGACTTGCCGCTTCGTGTCGAGCCACACGCGCTGCACGAGGTCGAACGCGTTGTAGGTCGCCGCGTGACCCATGTGGGTCGCGTCGTACGGCGTGATGCCGCAGACGTAGATACGGGCGACGGGACCGGGGTCGAGGGGGATGAGCCCACCGGTCGCGGTGTCGTGAATGCTGAGGTCGCGGCCCTTGCCGGGCAGGGCGGGGACCTCGGAAGCGGGCCAGGCATGCATTCATTGAGCGTAACCGGAGGGGTGTTCTGCTTACGACCCGGGTTTCCGATCTTGTCCGGATCGCGCACTCAGCGGGTAGGGCACACACAGCCCCTGCGGCGCTTGAGCAGATCCGAACGAAGTTCGGATGCCGGGGTCCGGGGGCAGAGCTCCCCGGTTTCGGGAAGGGGCGGGGTGGGGGAAACAGGCCGCGGCAGGCGCCACGGGCCCGCACCCGCGACAAGCGGCACCCGACGACGCGCACCGGGCGGGGGCTCTGCCCCCTGCACCCCCGGCACAGCTGCCACCTACACGGGCGGCCAAGGAATAGCCGGCCACTCCCCCGACGGCACCGGATGCACCCCGGACCGCAGCAGCCCCCGCACCCGCGCCCGGGTCGCGTCGACCTCGGCCGGAGTGAGCAGCTCGCCGAGGCGGACCGCCAGCGCGCCCTCGGGCGCGAGCGCGGCCGACAGCTCGGTCAGAGCGGTCAGGGCCCAGGACGGTAGCGGCTCCCCCGCCCACCCCCACAGCAGCGTCCGCAGCTTGTTCTCGGTGTGGAACGTGACCCCGTGGTCGATTCCGTACAGGTGCCCCTCGGGCGCGGCCAGGAGATGCCCGCCCTTGCGGTCCGCGTTGTTGATCACCGCGTCCAGGACCGCGAGCCGCCGCAGCCGCTCGTCGTCCGCGTGCACCAGCAGCGCCTGGCGCCCCTCGCCGACCTCGGCGAAGGCCACCGCCTTCCAGCCCTCGCCCGGCTCCTCGGTGTCCAGGAGCGCGAGCAGCCCGGGCCCGGGCTCCTCCGGGGCGTCGATCCACAGCTGGCACATGCCCGTGCCGTAGGGGCCCTCGCGCAGCACGGTCGGCGGCACCAGGCCCCAGCCGGTCGCCTCGGAGACCTCGTACGCGGCGACCTCGCGCTCGGCGAGCGTGCCGTCCGGGAAGTCCCACAGGGGGCGCTCGCCCGCGACCGGTTTGTAGACGCACGCGGCCGAGTCGCCCTCGTACGAGAGATCGCAGAGCAGCACCGCGTTGGACGCCTCACGGATCCGGCCGCGCACGGTCAGCTCGCCGTGGGTGAGGAGCTCGGCGGAAAGCTTGGAGGAGCTCACGCCCCGCGGCGGTATCCGTTCTGGCGCGGACATACGTGTCCTTCCGGATCGAGCGGCAAAGAGCACAGCGGGCACGGCGGACGGCCCGCGTTCACCACGTCAAGGGCGCGCTTGGCGAAGGCCCGCGCCTGCGCACCGCTGAGGCGGACCCGCAGCATCGGCGGGCCGTTCTCCTCGTCCTGGAGCAGCTGTTCCTCGGCGGCGGCGAGATCGTCCTCGCTCTCGGCGTCCAGCTCGACCAGGGCCTGCGCCTCGACGATCATGCGATCGGCGTCCCCGTCCCAGGCCAGCGCCATGGTCCCGACCCGGAACTCCTCCTCGACAGGGGCGTCGAGCGGAGCGGTGTCGGCGTTCTCGGAAGGGGCGACCGCCGGGACCGGAGCGCTGCCGCCGCTGCGCCGTACGACCTCGTCGAGCAGCTCGTCCATCCGCTCGGCCAGCGCCGCCACCTGGGTCTTCTCCAGCGCCACGCTGGTCACCCGGCCGCCGGCCGAGGCCTGCAGGAAGAACGTACGGCGTCCGGGCAGACCCACCGTGCCGGCCACGAAGCGCTCCGGCGGGTCGTACAGGAACACCTGACGGGTCACGGACTCTGCCTCTCCCTGCGATCGGCGTCTTCGGAAACGGAAACGGAAGCTTGTACGCGGAACGGTGCCACCCTACTGCGGCCGACGATCACGGTGCGCCCGCATCTCCCCCCACTGTGGCGTCCGACTGCTCGGGCCCGGAAGGCGCGGCGGGCGGCGCCAGGGAGCTCAAGTCCCCGGTGTCTCCCAGGCGTACGAGAAAGGGGCGCAGCCGCGTGTAGCGGATCACGGTCACCGAGCAGGGCTCCACGGAGATGCGCTGGAACAGGTCCAGATGGAGGCCGAGGGCGTCCGCCACAAGGGACTTGATGATGTCGCCGTGCGAGCACATCAGATACGCGGCCTGCGGTCCGAAGTCCCGTTCCACCCGCGCATTCCATTCCCGTACCGCCTCCGCGGCCCGGTGCTGCATCTCGCGCATTGATTCACCGCCCGGGAAGGCGGCGGCGGTCGGATGCTGCTGGACGACCTCCATCAGCGGCTCACCGGCGAGTTCGGCCAGCTTGCGGCCTGACCAGTCCCCGTAGTCGCACTCGACGATCCGCTCGTCCTCATGGAGTTCGAGCCCGTCCCGTACCGACAGCAGCGGCGCGACCGTCTCCCGGCACCGCTGCAGCGGACTGGTCACGGCCAGCGCGAGCGGCACCCCGTCCAGCCGCCCGGGCAGCCCGCCGGCCTGCGCCCTGCCCCGCTCGTCGAGCGCGACCCCGGGCATCCGCCCGGCGAGCAGCCCCTCGGTATTGGCGGTGGACCGTCCGTGACGCACGAGAATCAAGGTGGGCATGCGGCCAGGGTAGGCGCCCGAAAGCGCCGCACAGAATGCATGCTCCGCCGTATCCGGGAAAGATGCCCACCGTGATCGTGGACTGCGCCATCTACCGGGAAGGCCGCCGGACCAAGGGCCCGGAGGACTTCTCCGATGCCCTGGACGAGGCGCGCACGAGTGGGGACGCGTTTCTCTGGCTGGGGATGCACGAGCCGACCGAGGAGGAGTTCGCCCTCGTCAGCTCCGAGTTCGGACTCCATCCGCTGGCCGTGGAAGACGCGCTGAAGGCGCATCAGCGGCCCAAGCTCGAGGTGTACGACGATTCGCTGTTCGTGGTGCTCAAGCCCATCGCGTACGACGTCCAGCGGGACGAAGTGACCTCGGAGGAGCTGATGCTCTTCGTCGGCGACTCCTTCGTGGTGACCGTGCGGCACGGCGAGAGCGCGCCGCTCGGGGTCGTGCGCAGCCGCCTCGAGGAGCAGCCCGAGGTGTTGCAGCACGGGCCCACCGCCGTGCTCTACGCGGTGAGCGACGCCGTCGTGGACCACTACATGGACGTGGCCGACGAGCTCCATCTGGACCTGGAGACCCTGGAGGAGGAGGTCTTCGCGCCCGGCACCTCGGACACCAGGACGCTCGCCGCGCGGATCTACAACTTCAAGCGGCAGATCCTCGAATTCCGCCGTGCCACCGTGCCGTTGACGACACCGATGCTCCGGCTCACGGGCGCGGGCGTGCCGTTCGTGGACGAGCACTCGCGGCTGTTCTTCCGCGATGTGAACGACCATCTGACGCGCGCCAACGAGGGCGTGGAGTCGCTCGACCGGCTGTGCTCGGACATCCTCGCCGCGCATCTGGCGCAGACGGGCGTGCGGCAGAACGACGACATGCGCAAGATCTCCGCCTGGGCCGCCATGGCCGCGGTGCCGACCATGGTCGCCGGTGTCTACGGCATGAACTTCACGCACATGCCGGAGCTCGACCAGTGGTGGGGCTACCCGGGCGCTCTGCTGGTGATGGCGGGGGCGGTGTACGGCCTGTACCGCACCTTCAAACGGCGCGGCTGGCTGTGAACCGCCCCCGGGTCAGGCGAATTCGGGGGCCGAGGCGGCGGGGCCGCCGAGCGCGTCGCGCCGCTCGGGCATCTTGAGGGACACCATCCGCCGCCAGCCGCCGGCCCGTTCGTACGCGTGGACGGCGTGGATGCCCGCGGCGAGCGTCCCGGCCTTGGCCTTGGGCCAGCCGAGGATGCGGCCCATGTGGTCCATGACGGCGAGGCTCACATCGCGGTAGATACGGATCTCGGCCTGGGCGCACTCGCGCAGGATCCGCTGGATGTCACGGCCGTGCCCGGCGTACGCGAAGCGCAGCAACTCCTCGTGGCAGTACGCGAGATGGTTGTCCTCGTCCTTGGAGATCATCTTGACGGCGCGGCCGATGTCGGGATGGTCGCCGAAGTACTTGCGCAGCATGTCCATCTGCTCGGAAGCGCGCTGCTCGGTGACCCTGCTGTGCGCGAGATACGTGATGATGTCCTGCTCACCGAGCGGCTGGTCGCCCTTGAGCTGCTCGTGCGCGAGCCCGATGCCGTTCTTCTCGAGCAGCATCGTGTAGTCGGTCTCGTGCGGGATCTCGCACGGTTCGAGGCCGCGCTTCTTCAGCAGGGCGTTGAAGATCCGCCCGTGCTTGTCCTCGTCCGCGCCATGCCGGGTGATCTTGGGAGCGAGCTCGCGCTGGCTCTCCGGTACGAGCGCGGCGATGCGCGCGTTCTCCCAGCCGCCCTGGGACTCCCCGCTCGCCGCGATGGAACAGAACAGCCGGAAGGACTCGTCGTTGTCGAGGATCTCCGTGAACAGGCTCTTGGCCGAAAGCATGACTGCCACCTCCATGCAGCGATCTGCAGGGTTCCGCAAAGAACGAGTCAAATGCGGTGCGAGGTGCCAGGCAACAGTTGTGTCGGACAACTGCGCTGAAAGACGTATTCCGGCTCGCTTGCGGTTTGCATCCATCTGGCGGTGGACAGCGCCGTAACCGTCCCGTCTCTGGCGCGTTGTTCTCCGTGACGGCCGTGGCGGGGAAGACCCCCCGAGCCCCCACCACGGCCGCAGAAATTCTTTTGCGCGCGTTACGCCAGACCGGCGCGCTCCACCGCTTCCACACCGGCCCGCAGCGCCGCAAGCCGCTCGTCGAGCGTGAAGCCCGCGGGAGCCAGCGTCAGCGTCGTCACTCCGGCCGCCGCATAGGCCTGCATCCGGTCGGCGATCCGGTCCACGGAACCGAGCAGGGCGGTCGAGTCGATCAGCTGCTGCGGTACGGCGGCAGCGGCGCCCTCCTTGTCGCCTGACAGGTACTTGTCCTGGATCTCGGCGGCTTCCTTCTCGTAACCCATGCGCTGGGCGAGCTGGTTGTAGAAGTTCTGCTTGCGGCTGCCCATGCCGCCCACGTACAGCGCGGTGTACGGGCGGAAGGTGTCGGCGAGCGTGCTGACATCGCTGTCGTCGCCGAGCGCGAGCGGCAGCGTCGGGCAGACGTCGAAGCCGTCCATCGTCAGGCCCGCCTTCTGGCGGCCGGCCCGGATGTACTGGAGCGCGGTGTCCTCGATGTGCTCGGCGGACGGGAAGATCAGCAGGGCGCCCTCGGCGATCTCGCCGGTCTGCTCCAGGTTCTTCGGGCCGATCGCCGCGATGTAGACCGGGATGTGCTCACGCGCGGGGTGCACGGTCAGCTTGATCGGCTTGCCCGGGCCGCCGGGCAGCGGCAGCGTCCAGTGCTCGCCTTCGTAGCTGAGGCGCTCGCGGCTCATCGCCTTGCGGACGATCTCCACGTATTCGCGGGTACGGGCCAGCGGCTTGTCGAACTTGACGCCGTACCAGCCCTCGGAGACCTGCGGGCCCGAGACGCCGAGGCCGAGGCGGAAGCGGCCGCCGGACAGCGAGTCGAGGGTCGCGGCCGTCATCGCGGTCATCGCGGGCTGACGGGCCGGGATCTGGAAGATGGCGGAGCCGATGTCGATCCGTTCGGTCTGCGCCGCGACCCAGGACAGGACCGTCGCCGCGTCCGAGCCGTAGGCCTCGGCGGCCCAGCAGACCGAGTAGCCGAGCTTGTCGGCCTCCCTGGCGACGGCCAGGTTGTCCGCGTCCATTCCGGCGCCCCAGTAGCCCAGGTTGATCCCGAGTCGCATCGGCCGCACCCCTTACTGATCAGTAACGTGTATGTGCTCGGGAGCCTATCGGGTGGGGGCGGATTGCGGCAGGGGCCAAGGTGAGCACGGGCGCGGCACGGCTGGGGTCCGCGCTGTCCACAAGGGCGCGGTACGGCTGGGACCCGGGTTATCCACAGGCCCCCACGGGACGGTCTTCGGCCAGTAATCTCAGCGCCCATGGAGCAGAGGCATCTCGGCCGTACCGGCCTGCGCGTATCCCGGATCGGGCTCGGCACCCTCACATGGGGCCGTGACAGCGACGAGCATGACGCCGCCGACCTGTTGAAGGTCTTCTGGGAGGCGGGCGGCACGCTCGTCGACACCGCGGATGTGTACGGGGACGGGGATGCCGAGTACGTGCTCGGACGGCTGATCGAGGGCCTCGTGCCGCGCCGTGACCTGGTGATCGCGACCAAGGCCGGCAGTGTGCCCGACCCCGACCGGCGCTTCGACGGTTCGCGCGGCCATCTGCTCGCCGCACTCGACGCCTCGCTGCAGCGGCTGGGCACGGACTATGTGGACGTCTGGCAGGTGCACGCGTTCGATCCGGAGACCCCGCTCGAGGAAACGCTGCAGGCGCTGGACATAGCGGTGGCGAGCGGGCGTGCGCGCTATGCGGGGGTGTCCAACTTCAGCGGCTGGCAACTGGCGAAGGCCGCGACGTGGCAGCTGGCGGTGCCGGGGGTGCGCACCCGCCTGGCCAGCACGCAGATGGAGTACTCACTGCTGCAGCGGGGCATCGAGCGCGAGGTGCTGCCGGCCGCGCTCGACCTGGGGGTCGGGCTGCTGCCCTCGTCGCCGCTCGGGCGCGGGGTGCTGACAGGGAAGTACCGGCACTCGACGCCGGCCGATTCGCGGGGCGCGTCCGATCACATGGCGCCCTTTGTCGCGCCGTATCTCGACGAGGCCGCCTCGCGGATCGTGGATGCGGTGTCCACGGCGGCCGACGGGCTTGCCGCGACACCGCTCCAGGTGGCGCTCGCGTGGGTGCGCGACAGACCCGGCGTGACCGCGCCGATCGTGGGGGCGCGCACGGCGCAGCAGCTCACCGCCGCATTGTCAGTGGAGGCCCTTAGTCTTCCTGACGAGATCTGCCAGGCGCTCGACGATGTGTCGGCGCCCGTGCACCGCTATCCCGATCAGGACTGGAGCACCCTGTGAGTACGGAGTCCGCAGCCGCGGAGGAACCGCGGACCGACGAGGAGCCGCGGACCGGTGAGGAGCCGGAGACCGAGGGCGCCGCGGGCGTGGAGGGTGCTCCGGACGTGGAGGGCGCTTCGGACGCCGCCGGCTCGGAGGTGTCCGGTGACGCGGAGGTGTCCGGTGACGTGGAGGCGGCTGACGGGGGCGTTGCTGGGGAAGCGTCGGCAGAGGCCGCTGGCGGGGGTGTCGCCGCGGAGGCGTCCGCAGGTGGCGCTGACGGGCCGTCGGAGGCCGAGGCCGAGTTGGCGGCGCAACGTGAGCTTCGGGAGCGCATCGAGAAGCGCAAGGCCGACAAGGACGGGCCGATCGCCGCGGGCGGCAAGCTCAGCGGTACCGCCGCGGATCTGCTCGCGGCCGTACGGGCGGTGGAGAGCGGCGAGAAGCCGGTGACCCGCACCTTCAGCGAGCCGCCCGCGCAGCGCCGTCCGGCCGCCGAGCAGCCCAGGCCCGCACCCGGGCCCCCGGGCCCCCCCCCGGCGGGGGGTCCCCCGGCCGAGGAGGTCACGGCGGTACGGGCCGTGCTGGCCGAAGGCGGTGCCCCCGAGTCCCTCGCCGAACGGGCGACCGCGGTACTCGGGGAAGGCGCCGAACACCAACTGCGCGAGGACCCCTGGCAGTTGCTGCGGGTCGGCGGAGTGCGCCCGGACCACGCCGATGGATTCGCCCGCGCTCTGCTCGGCGACGGCTGCCGCCCCGACGATGAACGCAGGGGCCGTGCCCTGACCGGGTGGCTCCTGGAGCAGGCCGCGGTCGCCGGGCACACCGCGCTCGATGCCGGCCCGCTCAAGTCGGCCCTTGCCCAGCGCGCCGTCCCCGACCCGGATGCCGCGGTCGAGCTGGCCGTGGCGGAGGGCGAAGTCCTCGTCTTCCAGGACGCCTTGGACGAGGGCGCACCCGGCCTCCAGCAGCCCGGAGCTCAGCAGCCCGGAGCTCAGCAGCAGGACCAGGACGAGGACGAGGACGAGGAGCCGGTCGAGCGTCCGGTACGGGTGCTGTTCGGGCTCGAACGGTACTCGCTGGCCGAGGAGAGCCTCGCCGACGCGCTGGCCCGCGTGGTGAACTCGCTGGCCAAGGAAGAGGGTTCGGAGCTCGCGGACTGGGAGAGTGCCGCTTCGGCCGTACGGGGATCGGCGGCTGAACTGATCCGGGCCGTGGCCGGGCACGGTCTGGTGCTGCACACCGGCGGCGAAGCCGCGCGCACCGAAGCCGCGGCTCTCGTGAGCGCCGCGCAAGAGCTGGGCCTGCGGGCCTGCGCGGCGGCCCACACCACGGACGGGCGCCGCCGCCTGGCCGGGACGCTGCCCGACGCCGCGGTCACCGTGGCGGGACTGCTGTCCGGCGCCGAAGGTCCCGGCCGGGACGGTGAAGGCGCCCTGGATCTCGACCTGTTGGTGGTTCTGGACGCACCGCAGCTGGACGTCGAGACGGCGGCCATGCTCGTCGAATCACTCCCCGACGGCGCGCGGCTCGTCCTCAGCGGCGACCCCACCGTGCTGTGGTCCGCGGGCGCGGGCCGGGTCTTCGCCGATCTGCTCGCCGCGCGCGTCTGCCCCCAGATCACTTCGCGTACCCCGGACGAGGGGCCGATCGGCGAGCTGACCTCCGGCATCACCATCGGCGAGCTGAACCAGGTCGAGGCCCCGGACAAGGAAGTGGTCATCGTCCCGGTCCGCGACCCGGGCGAGGCCGTGCACCGCACGGTCCAGCTGGTCGCGAACTCCATCCCGCGCGCCTTCTCGATTCCCGCCGAGGACACCCAGGTGGTCACGGTGGCGCACGGCGGCCCCGTGGGTACCCGTGCGCTCAACTCGGCGCTCAAGGAGCGGCTCAACCCCGGACCCGGCCGCTTCGGCGGCTTCGATCCGGGGGACCGTATCGTCTACGCGCCGGCGCCCGGCCGTACGGTGACGGGGCGTGTGGTGGGCGCCGAGGCGGCGGGCCTTCAGCTGGAGTGCGCGGGCATCAAGTTCACCGTCCCGAAGGACAAGGTCGACGAAGTCGTCCGGCACGCCTGGGCGTTGACCGCACACCAGGCCGTCGGCCGGCGCTGGCCCGCGGTGGTGGCGGTACTGCCGGGGGACGCTGCCGCGTCACTGACCCGCCCCTGGGTCTACACGGCCTTCAGCCGCGCCGACCGCCATCTGTCCGTGGTGCACGGCGTGGACCAGGCACTGCCGCGTGCGGTGGCCGAGGCGCCGGCGAAGCCGCGAACCACCCGTCTGGAGCGTCTGGTTCGGGGGCTGGTGCCGACGCAGGGCTGAGCCTGTCGCGGGTGCGGGGAGCGGGGCCGAAGCCCCGCTCCCCGCACCGGCCCCCCGCACCCCGCACCCGGCACCCCGCACAACAGAACCGTTTACCGCTCGGAATCCAGCGGCTCCAAGGCAACTTCCAGGTCCGGTTCCCCCACCAGATCGAGCCCGTCGTCCAGCTCTTCGTCGAACACCGCGCTCACATCGAACCGGCACACCACCCGCTGCGGATCCACCGTCTCGAACGGTGCCTCCAGCCACTCCCCCGGCTCCGGTGTCCCGTCCGACGCCGTCACCCAGAGCGTGGAGTCGCCCTCCTCCAGGCCGAACTCCTTGTGCCGGGAGGCGATTTCATCCGGCTCGAACTCACCGAACAGCACCCCGAGCGCCGCATGCGCACTCCCGCCGACCTCGTCGGCATCGGACAGATCCCCCGCCGTATCCGCGTCCAGGTCCGCCACCCGCTGCGCCTGGGCGAGCAGCCGCTGCGGTTCCACCACCGCGTAGTCCCGCCGGATCAGCACGCTGAGCGCGCTGGGATCGGCGGGGCCGGCATAGGGCGGCAGATCGTCCTCGGTGCCGGGGATCTCGAAGGGGGTGACCTCGTCGTAGGTGTCGTAGAGCAGTTCGTCGTACGCCTCGGCCGCCGACGCAAGCTCGTTGAACGCTTCGTAGACCCCCGGGTCGTCCTCGCCCGACCGTCCCTCGACCGCGGCAAGGTGGCGGTCGAGTGCGGTCTTGACCGCCTCGGCGGCGGCACGTACCTCGGCAGCGGTGACCTGCGCAGCATCAGACATAGTGCAGACGCTATCCGTACCAGGCCGTTGCCCGCACAATAGATGCGATGGCCGAATACGAATTTCTCGACGTGTACGTGCCGCGCGGGATCTCTCGCAAGGACACGACTCGCTTGTTGACCGAGCATGCCGAGTACGGACACTGGGAGTTGCACCGACTGACCCTGCGCCGCGACGGAAGCCGCCGGGTGCGGCTGCGCCGACGGATCATCCGTCAAGTGCGTGCGACGTGGTGACGTATCCCACCGCAAGGACCTGGTGACAACGGAGTGGGGGCCCCCCACCCGCGGGGCCCCCCCCCCTCTGCATCCCCGCCCCGGGCCGGCCCCCCCCGCCCCCCCCCC
>NZ_JAEIMH010000028.1:96105-99026 GCF_016464295.1 Streptomyces sp. N35
CCTACCCCCCCGCAGGGACCGGGTGACCAGGGGGGGGGCCCCGCCAGGCGGGGGGGCCCACTCCCTTGTGCATCCGTACTGCGTCAGGCCGCCTGACGCGCCCTGCGGTAGAGCACGGCGCCCGCGAGGAGCAGACCCGCACTCATCGGCACGGCGATACCGATCGGCGTCTCGGAGCCGGTCCGCGCGAGCTGCTCGGAACCCTTGGGCGGTGTGACGGTGTGCGTCTCGGGCTCATTGGGCTTCGAGGGCTTCTCGGGACGGTCCGGGGTGTCCGGCTTACCGGGCTTCGACGGCTTTTCCGGCTTCCCGGGTCCGGCCGGCGGCTCCTCGTGGACCGGCGGCTTCGGGCCGGCCTCGTTGGTGCAGTCGTTGCCCTCGGTGCCGTTGCCCAGGCCGCCGATGGTGACGCTGTTCCCGCAGGCGTTCACGGGGACGTCGATCGGGAGCTGGATGACGTTGCCGGAGCCGACGCCCGGCGAGTCCTTCGCCGAGCCCTCGGCGGTGGCGCCGCCACCGGGCTTGTCCTTGCCGCCGTTGTCGCTGTTCCCGCCGTCCGAGACGTTGGCGCAGCTGTTGCCCGCCGCCGGGTTGAGCAGCCCGACCACGTTGACCGTGTTCCCGCAGAGGTTCACGGGGATGTTGATCGGCAGCTGGACGGTGTTGCCCGCCAGCACGCCCGGGGAGTCGGCGGTCTTGCCGTCCGCTCCCGAATCGGCGAACGCGGTGCCACCCGTGACGGCGAGCACGCCGCTCGCGGCTGCCACGGTGATCAGGCCTTTGCGCGTGACCTGTCGCATAGGTTCTTCCCTGCCTTTGACCTACTGGAGTAGCGCAACCGCTCCCTTGCGGGTGCGCCTAGATGCCAGGCAGCCCCGGAGCGCATGGCACGCACTCCGGGGCCGACGGACTCAGACCCTCTTGGGGTGAGGCACTACGTCTCAGACGTTGGTGCAGGTGTTGCCGAAGGCGGGGTTCAGCAGCCCGATCACGGAAACGGTGTTGCCACACGCGTTCACCGGGATGTGGACCGGGACCTGAACAACGTTGCCCGAGAGCACGCCGGGAGACTTCACAGCGGCACCCTGGGCACCGGAGTCGGCAGCTGCGATACCCGCGCCAGCGAGAACCAGGCCACCCGTAGCAGCCGCAGCAGCGACGACCTTCTTGATCATTATTCCTCCTTGTTGGCAATGCAGTCCCAGCCGCGGACTGCATCACCT
This sequence comes from Streptomyces sp. N35, assembly GCF_016464295.1. NCBI lineage: Bacteria > Bacillati > Actinomycetota > Actinomycetes > Kitasatosporales > Streptomycetaceae > Streptomyces > Streptomyces sp. N35. The sequence goes on from NZ_JAEIMH010000028.1 coordinate 97,329, forward strand.
GTAACGAGGAGGGAGTATTCGGGCTACGAGCCTATGGTCGCTTTCACTCTTTTCAGTCAACTGCGCACGTACGGCCGAATATTGAGATCAACGAACTCAGGAAGCGTCGATGAAGCGGTCGAGAACGCGCACACCGAACTTGAGCCCCTCGGTCGGCACGCGCTCGTCCACGCCGTGGAACATGCCCGCGAAGTCCAACTCGGGCGGCAGCTGCAGGGGCGCGAAACCGAAGCAGCGGATGCCGAGATCGTCGAAGGACTTGGCGTCCGTGCCGCCGGAGAGCATGTACGGAACGGCCCGCGCGATGGGGTCCTCGGCCTTCAGGGCGAGCTGCATGGCGTCCACGAGCTTGCCGTCGAAGTCGGTCTCGAGCGCCTTGTCGCCGTGCACGTCCTCGCGCTTCACGCGCGGACCGAGGATGCGGTCGAGGTCGGCGAGGAACTCCTCCTCGTACCCCGGCAGGAAGCGCCCGTCCACATGGGCGGTGGCCTGCCCGGGGATGACGTTCACCTTGTAGCCGGCGCCGAGCATCGTCGGGGCGGCGGAGTTGCGGAGCGTCGCGCCGACCATCTTGGCGATGCCGCCGAGCTTCGCGAGGGTCGCGTCCATGTCCTCGGGGTCGAGTTCGGTCCCGAGTGCGTCGGACAGTTCGTCGAGGAACGACCGTACGGTCTTGGTCACGCGCACCGGCCACTCGTAGCGGCCCAGGCGCCCGACGGCCTCGCACAGCTCGGTGATCGCGTTGTCCTTGTTGGTCATCGACCCGTGCCCGGCGGTGCCGTCCACGGTGAGCCGCATCCAGTGCATGCCCTTCTGGGCGGTCTCGATGAGATACAGGCGCAGGTTCTCGTTGACCGTGAACGAGAAGCCGCCGACCTCGCCGATCGCCTCGGTCACGCCCTCGAAGAGACCCGGGTGGTTGTCGACCAGGTGCCGGGCGCCGTACGTGCCGCCGGCCTCCTCGTCCGCGAGGAACGCGAGCACGATGTCGCGCGGAGGCTTGCGGCCGCTGCGCATCCGGTCGCGTACGACCGCGAGGGTCATCGCGTCCATGTCCTTCATGTCGACGGCGCCGCGCCCCCATACGCACCCGTCCGCGATCTCACCGGAGAAGGGGTGGTGGGTCCAGTCCTGCGCATTGGCCGGCACGACGTCGGTGTGCCCGTGGATCAGGAGCGCCGGACGCGAGGGGTCCTCGCCCTCGATCCGGGCGACCGTCGAGGCGCGGCCGGGGTGGGACTCGAAGATCTGGGGCTCGAGGCCGACCTCCGCGAGCTTCTCGGCGACGTACTCGGCGGCCTTGCGCTCGCCGGGCCCCGAGTGGTCTCCGTAGTTGCTGGTGTCGATCCGGATCAGGTCCCGGCAGAGGTCGACGACCTCGTCCTCACCGGCGACATGCTGCCCGCTCTGCTGCCCGTTCCTGCCCGCTGCACTCACGCCGGGTTCCTCTCGCAGTTGCTGCTCGCTGGTCCCCGCCATCCTCCCGCGTCCCCGGCCCGGACCCAAGGGCGGGCCCGCTGCGACATGCACCGCTGACGTCCGGCGGGGGCGGTCCGGGGGTGTGATCGGGGACCCCTGAATGTTTGCTATGGTTTTCCACGTCGCCGCGGGAAACCGCGGGTCACCGGTCCGGGTGGCGGAATGGCAGACGCGCTAGCTTGAGGTGCTAGTGCCCTTTATCGGGCGTGGGGGTTCAAG
>NZ_JAEIMH010000029.1:0-263 GCF_016464295.1 Streptomyces sp. N35
GTGCGGGACAGCCCTCACCACCGCGCCCGGGGCCCGCCGGTGCGGGACAGCCTTCGCCTCCGCGCCTGGGGATCGCCGGTGCGGGACAGCCGTCGCCTCCGCGCCCGGGGACCGCCGGGCAGGTGTCGCCCCCTGGTGCCGAGGTCTCCGCGGCACCGCGGCCCACGACCCCCTTGGCCATCCCCACCTATCCCGCCGCCGGGCGCGCCCGCCGCGCCCTCGGCGAGGGCCGGGGCTACGCGCAGTGGCGGGGGGGGGGCGGC